>JABDII010000224.1 GCA_013003805.1 Gemmatimonadales bacterium | reverse complement strand
GACCCCTCGGCCTTCACGGCTCGGAGGGGGACCGTATGCGCGAGGCGTTTCACCGCTTTGATGTCGACGACGACGAGCTTGGGATCGCCGGCCGCCGGGTCCGGATAGGGCTCGGAGACGATTTTGGCCTTCCCCACCAGGGCTTTCTCTTTGCCCGTGTGATAGATGAGCGCCTCATCTCCTTTGTGCATGGCACGGATGTGCTTCAGCGCCAGCGGGTTCTTGACCCCGTCCCACGCGGTCTCTCGGTCGCGTTCCAGCTGGTCGTAGCTATAGCTGGTCGGTTCGCTCTTGAGAATCCAGTACTGCCCCATCGGTGTCCCCTTCGATTGAGGGTGTTCGGCTGCCCCCGCGTGACGCGAGCCGGGTCGATCGCTCTGAGAAAGTACTCCTGGTGGGAAGCGGGCGCCGCTGGGGCCCGGTGTCTTACGTCGGCGAGGGGGCTTCCCGCCGCTCGACCTCAGAAACGCCTTTGACCTTGCGGACTGCCTTCAAGACCTTGCCGAGGTGGGGCAAGTTGTCGACCTCGATAAAGATGGTCCCGAACACGGTCCCATCCTTGGTGTGGATGTCGGCGGAGAGGATATTGGTGCCGGTCTGACTAATGGCCTGCATGATGTCGGCGTACAGCCCCCGTCGATCCTCGCCTGACAGCGCGAGCCGCACCGAGAATGCTTCGCCCTCGACTTCTTGCCAGTCGATCTCGACCCGGCGATCCGTGGCAGACAGGGTCAGCAAGTTGGGGCAATCGAACCGATGGATCGAAATCCCCCGCCCCTGGGTGACGTAGCCCACCACCGGGTCACCCGGAACCGGCTGGCAGCACTGGGCGTAACGGACCATCAAGCCATCCACCCCTTGAATCCGAATGCCGCGCCCGAGGCGGATTCGATCGATCACGCGGCCGAACATGGTCGGCTTGGGCTCCTGGACCGCGTCGCGGGGCAGATCCGGGAAGAGCCCTCGAATCATCTGGCCGATCGGCACATCGCCGCGGCCCACAGCGATTTCCAGCTGTCTCCCGTTGGCCAGTCCGAGTCCTTCGGCGGCCTCATCCATCCGGTCGGCCGGAGGAGCGGAGAGGCGGCGGCGGCGGAGTTCCCGCGCGATGATCTCACGACCGAGCGTGAGGCTCACGGACTCTTCTTCCTGGCGAATCCACTGACGGATCTTGTGTCGGGCCCGCGCGGTGTGTACGTGGCTCAGCCAATCTCGGCTCGGTCGGGCCGTCGTGGCAGTGAGGATCTCTATCGTTTCCCCATTCCGGAGTTCCCGATGCAGTGGAGCGATGCGCCCGTTGATCTTGGCGCCTTGGCAGTGGAGTCCTACCTCGGTGTGCACATGAAAGGCGAAATCGATCGGGGTCGCGCCCTTGGGGAGCCGCTTGACATCTCCGTCCGGCGTGAACACGAAAATCTCGTCTTGGTAGAGGTCGACTTTTAGAAACTCGAGGAACTCCTCCGGCCCCTGTGCATCCTGTTGGAGCTCGAGCAATTGTCGAAACCAACCGAGCGCGTGATCCAGCTCGTCCCGGTCCCCCGCCCCCTTGTACACCCAATGCGCGGCGATGCCGTACTCCGCCGTCCGATGCATGTCCTCGGTACGGATCTGCACCTCGAAGAGCTGGCCACCGGGACCGAAGATCGTCGTGTGCAGCGATTGGTAGGCGTTGGACTTGGGACTCGCGATGTAGTCCTTGATGCGCTCCTGGATCGGTGTCCAGGTATGGTGAATGATGCCAAGGACGTGATAGCAGTCGGGCACGGTATTGACCAACACCCGCAATGCGGTGAGGTCGTAGATGTCCTCGAGTGGCTTGTTCCGCTTGGCAATCTTCTGGTAGATGGACCACAAGTGCTTCGAGCGTCCGGTGATCTCAAACCCTTCGATGCCGGCGCGCCGAAGCTCTGCCTCGAGCGGTTCCTTGAGCCGGTGGATTGCTTCGTCCCGCTCCGCCTGGCTCGCGGCCAGCTGGTCGGTGAGGTCCTGAAAATCTTCCGGCTCCAAGAACTTGAAGGCGAGATCTTCGAGTTCGGCTTTCACGCCGGCCATCCCGAACCGGTGCGCCAGGGGCGCGTAGATCTCACGCGTTTCCGTTGCGATGCGTTCCTGCTGCTCGGGGGACAAGAATTCCAGCGTGCGCATGTTGTGGAGACGATCCGCAAGCTTGATGATGATGACGCGCGCATCCTTGGCGATGGAGAGCAGGAGCTTCCGATAGTTCTCGACCTGCTCCTCGGTCGACGAGCGGAACGTGAGATGTGAGATCTTCGTCAGGCCGTCGACGATCGCGGCGACCTCCGGGCCGAAATCCTCGGCCAGGTCATCGAGTCGCACGTTGGAGTCCTCCACCACGTCGTGGAGGAGTGCTGCGGCGATCGAGGTGGAGTCCAGGAGCTGGTCGGCCAAGATCATCGCCACCGCAATGCTGTGAGAGATGAAGTCCTCACCGGACATCCGCTTCTGCCCGCGGTGCGCGGACGCACTGAAGTCCCAGGCCCGCTGGATCAGATCGCGATCCAGCCGGTCAGCGTGACGTTGCAGCACGCTTTGGAATTCTGGCGCCAGGTCGGTCGCGGTTCCGGTCACAGTAGCCCCATCGTGGCAAGACTCACGGAGCGATCGCCGGCGATGATGATGTGATCGAAGACCGGCAGATCGAGGAGACGCCCGGCAGCCACGAGTTGCCGGGTGACCGACTGATCCTCGATTGAGGGGGTCGGGTCTCCACTCGGATGATTGTGCACCACAATGATCCCGGCCGCGGCCTCGACGATCGCGGCCCGGAACACCTCGCGCGGATGCACCAACGAACTGTTCAGCAGGCCCCGCGTGACCAGCACGTCCCGGATCACCTGGTTCTGACTGTCCAGGGCCAGCACGTGGAATTGCTCCACATCGAGGTCGCGCAGCCTCGGGGCCAACAATCGAACGACATCCTCCGGCGATCGTACCCGGAGAACGGGCGGGCGGGTCTCCCGGGCGTACCGCAACCCGAGCTCCAGCGCCACCCGGACGCGCGCCGCCTTGGTGGGACCCACGCCTGGGATCCTGGTCCATTCGGCGCGAGAGCGTCCCGCGAGCCGCCGGAGCGACCCTTCACCCAATCGCAGGAGATCCGCCGCCACATCCAGGGCATTGGACCCCCGAGCACCTGTACCTACAAGGATGGCAAGAATTTCGGTGGTCGTCAACGCAGACGGGCCGTGCGCCCACAGGCGTTCACGAGGGCGATCGGCGGGCGGGAGAGGGGCCAGATGGGGAACCACGCCCCAGAATGGGCGATCTGGGGGGCCGAGCACCATCGAAGCGGCGCCGGCCGGCCCAGGTTTACGCGGTTATGAGGCGGCTCCGTGGCACTTCTTGTACTTCTTCCCCGAGCCGCATGGGCAGGGCTCATTCCGGCCCACTCGCGGCACGGTCCCGGCCGCCATGGGTCCCGTGAGGATCCGCGGCGCCGGGCCCGGTGCGCCCCCGCC
>JABDII010000205.1 GCA_013003805.1 Gemmatimonadales bacterium | reverse complement strand
GGACTGGATCCGTCAGCTGGGGCAACTGACTGCGCCAACCGCGGGCAAGCGATTGTCTCAGCGCCTCTCAGAGGTCACGAAGGGCAACCCGTTTTACGTCATCGAGGTTCTCAAGACGCTCTTTGCTCAGGAGATCCTGGCGGTGGACGAGGACACCGGGGAGTGGACCCTGGGTCCACAGGCGACGGCCGATGTCACCCAGCGATTCCCCTTGCCCCGATCGTTACGCGACGCCATTGGAGCCCGGACCGAGCCGCTCTCCAGCCGACTTCAAGGCCTGCTTACGACGGTGGGTGTCGCGAGCGGAGGCTGCAGTTCGGAACTCCTGTCTCATGTGAACGGGATCTCGCGGCTGCACGCCGCGGCCCTCGGCGACGAATTGGTGGAGCGGCACCTCCTGGTCGAAGATGCCGGCTTTTATCGCTGCGCCCACCCCCTCATTGCCGACGTGGTCCGAACCGAACTCTCGGCCACGAGGCGTCGGGAGATCGATCGGGCCATTGCGCTAGCGCTGGACCGCCTGACTCCTGCAGCGGTCAGGATGGAGCAGGCTGGTCGCATCGCGCGCCACGCCGAACGCGGGGGGGAACGCCAGCTGGCATTTCGCTACGCCATTTTGGCCAGCAAAGCGTCGGTTCGGCGTTACGCCTTCGAGGAAGGCTTATCCTGGGTCGACCTGGCCGCCGGGGTGAGCGATACCCCCGCCGAGGCCGAGGAAGCGGATCAATTGACGGTGGAGCTTCTCGAAGCGGCCGGGTGGACCAAAGCCCCTGCCATCGCTGGAATCAAGGACAGCCTCTTTCGGGAACTCCGCACTTCGGATCTGGATTTCACCGGCGACTAGTCCCACGCTCTCGGCACCGACTCAGCCCTGGCTCACCGCCCGGGTCGACTCGGTCATGGCCGCGCGCATAGCCGCCGCCGACTCCCACCGCTGTTCGGGTCGCTTCTCCATGGCCTTGAGCAGGACCGTCGCCAGCGCCTCGGGAACGTCGGGGCGAAACCGGCGCACATCCGGGGAAGCCTCGGTTTGCTGGAGTTCCAGCACGATGGCCTCGTGGCGATGGACGAACGGAGGCCGACCCGCCAGGCACTCGAACAGCACACATCCGAGTGAGTAGAGATCGGAGCGGTGGTCGATGGTGGGTAGTGCCGCGGCCTGCTCCGGGCTCATGTACGCCGAGGTCCCCACGGTAAAGCCGGAAAGGGTGATACGCTCGCGACCGGCCACTTCGACGGCGCGAGCGATACCGAAGTCCACTAACATGGCCCCAGCGTCCGCTAAGATGATGTTGGCCGGCTTGACGTCTCGATGAACGATCCCTTGCGAGTGGGCATAGGCGAGAGCGTCGAGCAGATCGTCGCCCAGTCGGAGCGCGTCGGCGATCGACGTGCGGCGCACCTTGTCGAGGATGGCCTGGAGCGTGGTCCCTTCGACGTAGGACATCGCGAAGTAGACCAGCCAGTCGCGCTCGCCAAAATCCAGCAGCTTGGCAATGAGCGGATGGTCGAGCCGAGCCAGCAATTCAATTTCCCGAAGAAAACGGTCGGCCTGGACACTCACCATGAGTTCAGGATGGAGGATCTTGAGCGCGACGTCCCGGCCCTTGGCATCGTGTGCGAGAAACACCCGACCTGCGCCCCCGCGAGCGATTTCGCGCTCGATGGTGTAGCGGTCTCCGAGGGCTTCCATGACGACGGGTATGAGGTCGCGCGGGATCAGATCCTCCGAGCGGATACCGATCTTGAAGCTCGTTGCTCCCCCGCCGTCTGGCAAGGACGAGGCAGGCTGACTAGACGGAGATCGCTGGGACGATCGAGACGGCGCGTTTGAGCGCCTTGGCCAAGACGTCGGCCTTGCGTTCGGCGGCCCAACACTCGAGCGAGAGGTCGTTACCGTTTGACGAAGGCGCAACGGAGATGGTCAGACGATCGGGGGTGAGGAGCGTGGCGAGGCTGCCGACGGCCTGGGCATGGCCGCGGTCGAGCCCGTCGGCCACCCGAAGCAATGCGGCCATCCGCCGGACGACGCCCTGTTCGGCGGAGGAGAGTGCGGCGAACGCGCTATGTTTCCGGCTCGGTCCGCGCTTCCGGTGGTAGCGGCTGATCATGGCGACGATCTGGCGCTCCGACGCCGACAGGTTCAGGCGCTCGGCGTGCATGATGAGATCGTAACTGTGTTTATGGTGCTCGCGGTAACTCACCAGCTGTCCCACGTCGTGCAGCAACGCCGCCGCTTCCAAAAGCGTGGCCTCCTCGGCACTCGCCCCAATCGCCTCAGCCAACCGGTCGAACAGAATCAATGCCAGGTACCGGACATGCTCCCCGTGACGCCGGTCGGCGTGGCACCGTTCGGCAAACTCACGCACCAGGAGCAGCGGGTCGACCGAAGCAGGCACTACATCGGCGCCCGCCATGCTCAGCAGCAACCCTTCACGCAGGCCATAGGCGCTGACTGTAACGCCGCGAGCATCGATGTGCTCGAGCAACTCCGCCGTGACGGCCAGGCCGGCGAGAATGATGTCGGCACGGTTGGGGTTGAGCCCGGGCACCTGGGCCCGCTGTGCCGTGGTCATGGTGCTCAGCCACTCGAGCAAGTGCTCCACCTCGGCCGTCGAGACAAACACGCCATGCACCGCTTCGGTGAACGGCTGTCCTCGCCGCGCCATCGTCATGCGCCCGAGGTTGGTGTAGGTCCCGCCCGACCCGATTGCCGTGGGCTGGACCCATTCCCGGCCAGGCAGTTCCTTGCGGAATTGCTTGCCTAAGTGGCGGCGGAGGCGGGCGATGCTCTTGCGGAGGCTCTTTCCCTCATTGAGGTAGAGCTCAGTGAGCCGTACGGCGCCGAGGGGAAGAGACCGGGTGAGTTCCACCAGACCGTCCACCGCCCCGATCAGCTCGAGGCTGCCACCGCCGATGTCCGCGACGAGCGTGCGCGCGTCGAGCAGGCGGAAGTGGTGCGCCACGGACCGATACGACAGCACAGCCTCGGTAGTGCCGTCGATGATCTCGAGGGGAACGCCGAATTCCTCTTGGACCCGCTCGATGAAGTCAGCGCCGTTGGCAGCTTCGCGGACGGCGGCCGTGGCCACGGCCCGTATCTGCCGCACGCCCCTCCGGCGGCATACCTCCATCATGCGACGGAGACCATCCATGGCCCGCTCGACGGCGACATCGTCGAGCCTCCCCGTGACCGCTACCCCTTCGGCGAGGCGAGGCTGATCCTTGATCTCGTCGATGATGGTGAGACCGGCATCGGGGTGGTACTCGGCGATGGTGAGCCGGATCGAATTCGATCCGACGTCAATGGCCGCTATCCGCTCGCGTGCCGGCGCCATGGGGAGTGACGAAACCGGTGCGGGAGCCACGTTCACGGTTTCAACTCGAGGAGGGAGTGGGTTCGGTCGAAGGCGTCAAGGAATCCCCGCGGTCTTCTGCATGATGCTTGATCGACTTGCCCTCGACCAGGAACACGACGTCCTCGGCGATATTGGTCGCGAGGTCGGCCACGCGCTCCAGGTTTCGGGTGACGATGAACGTCTGGACCCCGGCCCCTATGGTTTGAGGGTCCTCCATCATATGAGTGAGCATGATGCGAAAAGCCGAATGTTGCAAGGCGTCGACTTTGTCATCTCGTAGGCAGATCTCCCTCGCCGACTTGGTATCCTCCCGAATAAAGGCCTCGAGCGCGTCCGACAGCATCTCGCGGGCCAGCCGGCCCATCTCGATCAATTCCGGCTCCGGGGTGATGGGACGGAATTGCTTGAGGCGAATCGCGGACTCGGCAATGTTTACGGCGTGGTCGCCCACCCGCTCCAGATCGTTGGAAATCTTGAGCGCAGCGGTGAGCATGCGAAGGTCCTTCGCCATCGGCTGTTGCAAGGCGAGCAGGCTGATGCACTTCTCCTCGATCTCGATCTCCAGGGCATCGATCGCCTGATCCCCGTCGATTACTCGCTGCGCCTTGTCCACGCTGCGCTCGAGGTAGGCCTCGACCGCAAGTCGGAGGGCGGCCTCCGCCTCTCCCGACATGGTGAGGAGCCTCACCTTCATGTCGCTCAGTTCGTCGTGGAAGTGTCGATGGGGTGCGGTCATCCGAATCTCCCGGTGATGTACGCCTCCGTCCGCTCTTTGGCGGGTGAGGTGAAGATGTCTTCCGTCGGGCCGAACTCGATCAACTCTCCCGCATCGAAGAATCCGGTAAAGTCGGAAACACGAGCCGCCTGTTGCATGTTGTGCGTCACGATGACGATCGTGTACTTCGCCTTGAGCTCGACGATGAGCTCTTCCACCCGCTGGGTCGCGAGGGGATCGAGCGCCGAGCACGGTTCATCCATCAGGAGGACCTGGGGGCGATTGCCGAGGGCCCGCGCAATGCAGAGCCGCTGCTGCTGCC
>JABDII010000194.1 GCA_013003805.1 Gemmatimonadales bacterium | reverse complement strand
CAGTGGAACAGGCGAGCACGGTTGCCAGGAGGAATGGTACCAACAAATAGAGCTTCGTCATGGTCCCAGTCCTTGAGAAACGCTAGCGATTGAGTCCGCTGATCAACTTGCGGACGACCCGGCGCGGCAGGAATCGCACCGCCCACGTCCCGACCGTATTGGTGGCCCCCGGCACGACCAGGATTCGTCCCCTCCGCCACCCTTCGAATCCCGCCCGGGCCACATCGGGCGCCGACATCGATGATGTCCGGCGCAGGAGTTTCGATCCCTCGGTCCCGGCGCGCGCGGCGAACTCCGTCGCGGTCGGCCCGGGGGACAGACACGTGACCCTCAGGCCGCTGCCAGAAACCTCCTCGGCGATCGCCTCGGTAAACGACTGCACATACGCCTTGGTGGCGTAGTAGACCGCCATGAACGGGCCCGGCTGAAAGGCCGCGGTCGACGCCACGTTCAGGATGCCCCCTCGATTCCGCGCCAGCATCCCAGGCAGAAAGAGCCTGGTCAGCAGGGTCAGCGCCGTCACGTTCACCTGGATCATGTCCATCTGGCGCTGGAGGTCGAGCTCGGCGAATGCTCCGCGGGCGCCGACGCCCGCGTTGTTCACTACGACATCCACGTGAATACCATCGGCCAGCATCATTTCGACGATGTCGTGCGGGGCGGAGGATCGGTTCAAATCGCGAGCGAGAACCTGCACATCGACGCCGTGCCGGGTGTGGAAGTCTTCGGCCAAGGCAAGGAGAGCCTCGTTCCGCCGCGCCACGAGAACGAGATCGTAGCCGCCCGCAGCGAACAACCTGGCCAATTCGAGGCCGATACCGGAGGACGCTCCGGTAATGAGGGCGGTCTCTCGGGACGCGGTCTGATCGATGGGCATCACTCACTTCCTTGCGTCGCTTGCCACGGCGCCCGGCGGCATGCAGCTTGAGGCCCTGATAGACGCGTCAGGATCCTACATACTCCGGAGGCAGCCGTGGCCAAGTCGGAACCACAGACGTTCGCCACTCATGCCCGCTTGGTGCCGGGCTACCATTTCATCACCTTCGGCCTGTTGGTGATCAACCTCGGGTGGTCCATCTACCGCCTGGTGAAAGTACCGGGTTGGGACACGGCCGTCACGCTCGGGGTCGCGATTGCGCTGGGCTTTCTCTTCTTCTACGCAAGGAGCTTTCCGCTCGCGGTGCAGGATCGTCTCATCCGACTGGAGGAGCGGCTCCGGATGGCCACGCTCTTACCAGCGGACTTGAAGCCGCGGATTGGCGACTTCACGCCGGCCCAACTCATCGCGCTCCGCTTCGCGTCGGACAACGAGCTCCCGACCTTGGCGCGCCGGGTGCTGGACCAGGGTCTAACCGACCGCGCGACTATCAAGCGACTGATCACCGAGTGGCGGGCGGATCACGTGCGCGCCTGAAATTGAGCGGGGCACGCGCCGACTCACCAAACGCGCCCGACCTCAGTGCTGGCAGCACCGGATCGAGCGCGTTTCGCCTATGGGGTAGGACCCCCCGAGACCCAGATCGCTACGCCGGGGTCGAATCTCCCGGCTCGACTGGGCGCTCCTCCAGCGCCTTCTGTTCCGCCATACGCCGCTCGGCCAGCTCCTGGTCGGTGAGGCCGGCCTTGGCGCGGATCTGTTTGATCACGTCGATCATGTGGGTCTCGATCGACTCCATTTCTTTCATGGCCGCAGCGCGATCGCGAAAGCCCCGGTTGGCATCGATGGCCAGACCGTTGAGCCGCCGGACATCGTCGATCAGGAGATCGACGGTCGCGCGGAGGTTCCGATGCTTGCGCCGTTCCTCGACCGGATCGATGCGCACCGACTCGAGTACGATCTCCACCACGCGCAGCCGCCCCGCCGCCCAGATGATGGCGGCCAGGAACAGGAGCCCGGCGCCGACCCTGGTGGCCGGATCTTCGACGAAGTAGAGTGCCAGCCCAAGGCCGATGACGGCCACGGCGAGGGCAGTGGCGAGTACGATGGTTTGGATGGTCCAACGAAAGCCAGCCATGGACGTCCCTGCCTGTTCGGGTC
>JABDII010000190.1 GCA_013003805.1 Gemmatimonadales bacterium | reverse complement strand
CACCCGAACTTCACGAAGCGGAGCTTGTAATTGAGCGCTCCCAGCACCTTGAGCACTTCGAGCAGGTGCGGGTGGTCGGTTCGGCTATGGAGGTATCCCACCGTGCGGAACTGCACGAACCGGCCATCGAGCTCGAGCAGGATCACGAACTGATAGCGGCCGTTCACGCCGGCGGCCCCAAACATGAGCGCATCTCTGTTCGGGTCCAGGAAGTAGCGGAGCTTTTGCCCCTCGACGAGCTTTCGGAGTTCCGCCATCGTCAAAGCCATGATTCTCCCCCCCCTCCTCAGGCTACTTTGATCACCAGCGTCTCTTTCCGCCGTTCCCGCGCCGCCAGTCCGGCAAGGTCCTGCTTGTCGTCAGCACCATCGGTCTCCAGAACCTCCAGGCGTATCGTCTTGATCCCCTTGAGCTCGCCTTGCGCTTCCGCCACGCTCAGTTGCTCGACGATGCGATTCCGCAGAATCGCGACCAGGTGCCGCACGCCGAAGCGCGGCTGCCACTGGGACGTCAAGTGCTCGACAATCTCGTCCTGCCACTCGAGGTCGTACCCCCGGACTTCAGCAGTCTCACGCAGCCGATCGAGCTGAGCCCCAAGGATTTGCCGAATCGAATCACCCTCGAGGCCATTGAACTCGAAATAATGGCCAATGCGTCCCAGGAACTCTTCACCGAGGCCCATCGCTCGTATCTCGCCCCGGAGTGCTTCCATATCAGTCCGAGGCCGAATAGGGCCGGCCGCCGTGTGGAATCCGAGCCGCTTTTCATCGTAGACGCAGCCGGCGTTGGTCGTGAAAATGATGAACGAGCGTCGAAAATCGAGGGTGTTTCCGTCCGTGTCCTCGCAACGGCCGTCGTCGATGATCTGAAGCAGAAGTTTGCCCACACCGGGGTCTGCCTTTTCGATCTCGTCGAACAGAACGATGCTCTCCGGATGATCGCGGATCGTCGAGAGCTTGCCGCCCTCGCCGCGGACGTAGCCGACATAGCCAGGCGGCGGACCCAGCAGGATGTTCACTGCGGGGTGGGAGTCGTGACCCGAGCCTTGCAGTGTGTTGCAGTCCACGCGTACGAGAGATTCGCGGCCACTGCCCAGCACCTTGCTCAATAGCAAGGCCGTCTCCGTCTTACCCACACCGGTCGGTCCGGCGAAGAAGAACACGCCTCGGGGGGCGTTCCGCTTGGCGGCCCAGCCACCGAGGCCGGAGACGAAGGCGCGGGCGATGCCGCGCAGTGCTTGATCCTGTCCGATGATCTTGGCGCCTAGCTCCTCGAACAGCTGCTCTTCGGTCAGCTGCGCCGTTCTCGCGATGCTGTGGCCGATGGTGCCCTCCAGGGCCTGCCAGAGCTCTGCTTCCGTCACGTCATCCGCCGGCGGATCCTGCATGACCGCAAAAGCGCACGCCTCGTCGAGGAGCTGGATCGACTTGCGGGGTTGAGCTCGACCGAGCAGGTACTCCTCCGTCAGTTCTACCGTTCGCTCGAGGATATCATCCGATATCGGCAGGTCGTAGAAGTCCTGAACGGTGGGCCGTCTTGCCACCAGAATGCGTAGGGTCTCCTCGGGAGAGGGTGCCTCGATGCGGACGACGGTGAACCGCTGGGCCATCGCCTGGTCAGGCTCGATATAGTGGCGATACTCGGCGGTCGTCGTGCAACCGATCATGGAGAGCTCGCCCATGGCCAGGGCCTGCTTGAATGCTTCGTTCGCATCCGTGAATGGTCCCCGAGCATGCATCCCACTTTGCAGCAGCGAGTGAACCTCGTCGACGAACAGGATCACCTTCGGGTGGGCGCGAAGGAGCTTGATCAGCGAGCTCACCCTTTCGTCGTATTGTCCCACATACGATGCCCCTGAACGCAGAAAGGTCGGCGAGAGCTCAAAGATGTCGTAGTCTCTCAATCGCGCCGGTATCGACCCGTCGCCGGTGATCAGGCGCCGGGCCAGCTCGTACACCAGCGCCGACTTGCCCGTGCCGGGGGCGCCGATGACGATCGCGCTCCGCTGCTTTCTCTTGGCGAGCGCCCGGAGCAGCGACTTGAGCGGCCTCTCCATCTGGACCACGCCCTTTTGCGGGGGATCCGTCGCCGTGAGCGTACGCCCGAAAGTACCCAGCGCCTCGATCACCTCTCGGCGTTCTGAGGACTCACGCCAACCGGAGGGAGCCGGCTCTGGCGCCGCCGCGACCGCGGGAAGCGCCGACAGTACCGCCTGGAGATCGCTTTCCGTCACGCCGGCTGAGGTCACGAACGCACGCCCCGGCTCGCTTTCGAGCAGAGCCCTGAACCATACCACGGGGCTGAGCGGCCGATCGTTCAGCGCCGCCAAGTGCGTCATCACGGGTCTGAGAGCCTCGGCCAATTGCACTTTGTCCGGCGCATCCTTGTGGCGCTTGGCCGGTTTCTTGAGGCAGGGTGCCAGCTGCGGGAACTGATCCTTGAGCGCCGAACTGTGATACAGAGCTGACAGCAGGATTCCGACATCCAGCTCGCCCCCGGCCGGCACGGCACGTTTCGCGAGGTCGCGCGCTGCCTCCGACTCCGGATCGAGTTTCAATCCCATTGTCTCACTCCCATTTCTCTTGCCGAGTCTGCAGAGCGGCGAGCCAACCTTCTACCAGGTACTCGGCCGTGGGTGTGTTGGCAGGGATCTCGTCACTCCCGAATTGCTTTCGCAGTCGGTTGAGCAGGAATGGAGAATCCGCGTAGCCCTCGATAAGGGGATAGAGATTGTCCATTTTGGGTTGGACGGTTTCCAGCTCGATGGTCTCGGGTTGTTCGAATGGCAGCAGGAACTCGGGTGATGCCTCTTGCTCTCGCAGCATGGGCTCCTCCCTGGGGTCCGGACCGATCCGCCGAGGGCTGTCTCAAGGTCGGCGGGGCAGCCTCTATCACCAATATGCTCCCGGAATTTGGTGAGTGCGAGTCCTCACTGATTTGGGATCGAGTTGCATATGCGATTCGGGAAGGGCCTTCCGACCCGCTGCGTTGGCAGGATGAGCTCTTACTGTCACCCCCGCGCTCACCTGAGAAGCGAATCTCCGTTTCCGGATGAGGTCTTGCGCCTTTCTTCTCCGACACCACATTGGGACGTAGGGAGGACGGGGCGAGAGTAATGCCTACCTCGCCCCCGTCGAGGGGGCCTCAGCCGTTGAAGTACCTCACGAAGTCACCTGCCCGCCAGGCCACCCGGTCGTCCAATCCGGCCGGTTCCTCCCAGACCATCCACCAGAACAACGTGATCCCTGCGCGTGGCTCGTCGCACGCGAAGCGGGATGTCTGTCAGCGGCATCCGTCTGAGGGGTGTGGAGCTGGCGCGAGAGCAATGGTCGCGCTGAGCTCGGTGCGACCTTGGGGCAAGACCTAACAAGGGAGGCGAAGAATGAAAGAGCGATTCGAAGCTACGGAATGGGCGCACCTCCAGGCTCTTCCGATCCATCTGTTCGCGGCCATTGCCATAGCGGACGGAGAGATCCAGAAGGAGGAAATCGAGGAGTTTGTGCGGCGGCTGACGATAGGCGCGCACGGGTACAAGGATCCTCTTCACCGGGAGCTGGCACGGAGCATCGTGGATGCTGACATCCTGAAAGTCCTGAAGAGGAAGGACGCTGGAGGATTCAAACCGGATAAGACCAAGCAAGTATTGAAGGAGAAGCTGACATCCGAGGAGTATCAGAAGTTTGTCGGCAGCCTGTTCATCGACGCGTTCAACATAGCCGCTGCCTCGAAGACCGGGCTGTTCCGGAAGAAGGCGATCTCGGCCGAAGAGCATGAAAGGCTCACGGCAATCGCGATTTTCTGGGAGGTGGAGCTCGAGCGAATTGTGGCGTCGACGGCCAGCGCCACTTGAGCGCTCGAGCGCCCTGCGACGGCCACAAATACGACGGCATTCGAGGCCAACGGCTGCGGGAACGGGTCAGCTACGCGCGAGTCTCGCTTATCCCAACGTGGGGCAGCGGCAGCACAGTTTCCGCTGTGCCGGTACTTCGATCTGGAGGCCTGCCCGAACGCGCGAGCCGCGGACGACACGTCGCTCTTAGCCGTTGTCCAACCGCGAGTCCAAAGGACGTCACGAGGGAGACCTTCCTGGGGTGATGACAGGGCACGCGGGGGCTGAGGTGCCTGGCAGGCTACTCCTGGTCGCGGGCAGCGAAGCATCGACCGACCGTTTGCCGGGTCCGGCTCGAGCGACGAGGACCAGCAACGTGGGCATCAGCGCGGATTCGTTGGCAGCTGTATCGGAAGTCGTTCGGAAGGAGGCGCATAACCTCGCGAGGCACCCCGAGCTTCTCTGGCAGCAGTTGTACAATCGGGCGCGCTGGACGCAGGAGGTGACTCGTAGCGAGACCCTGCGCGAGAGGCTGTGAGGCACGCTTGATGGAAAGAGGCTAAGGACCGGTTCGGTGACACGGATATTCTCGCGTCTTCTCCGCCGCGGGATGCGGCGTCCCCTTCTAACGGCGACGGCGCTCTTCCTACTAGTCGCCTGGGTGCTGTCTGTCGTCTTCTACTTTTTCGAGGTCCGGGCCGGTTCTCACGCTCCATACGACAGCTACCTTAGCACAATAAGAGGCATATTAATCCTGGTGCTCAGCGGATTCGACGTTGAACCACCGACGTCGGTCGGCGCCTTCATCTGCGGCTACCTGCTGATGGCAAGTGGAATTGTTTATATCGGAATCTTTACCGCCATCATTGCTGCAGGCTTCATCGAGTTCCGACTGAGGAGGGGTATAACTGTGGGACAGGTCAACTTCCGCGATCACATTCTTCTCTGCGGCTGGGTCAGGCGTTCGGCGCAGATTATCGACCAGCTGTTCGCATCGGATTTGAGGGTGCACGCGCCGGTGGTAATGATCAGCCC
>JABDII010000177.1 GCA_013003805.1 Gemmatimonadales bacterium | reverse complement strand
GCCGAGGATGTCGTGAGCCCGCTCAATGTTCCCCCGTGGACCAATTCGGCGATGGACGGCTACGCGGCCAGATCGGAGGACGTCCGGGGCGCGAGCGACAGTCAGCCGGTTCAGCTACAGGTCGTCGAGGAAATACCCGCGGGACACTTTCCCGTTCGGACGATCGAGCCGGGCGAATGCGCCCGCATCTTTACCGGGGCCGCCCTCCCGCCCGGTGCGGATAGCGTCATCCGTCAGGAAGACACGGACGGTGGCGCCGACCAGGTGACGATCACGGCCGACCGTGACATCACGATGAACATCAGACTTGCGGGTGAGGACATCGCGAAGGGCACCACTGTGTTGGAACGCGGCACTGCGCTCCGCGCCGCCCAGATCGGGGTGCTCGCGTCACTCGGCATGGGGCACGCCATGGTGTATCGCCGGCCTCGCGTCGCCATCCTGGCGAGCGGGGACGAGATCGTGGATGTCGACCAGCCCGAAGAGATCCTGTCCGGCCGGAAGATCGCGAGCTCCAACACCCACACCCTCACCGCACTAGTGCGCCAGGCCGGGGGAATCCCGGTCAACCTCGGTATCGCGCGGGATACCCCAGACAGTGTACGGGAACACCTCGAGCGAGCGGCGGAGGCCGACCTGTTGGTAACCTCGGCCGGCATCAGTGTCGGGGAACACGATTACCTCCGCGAGGTGTTGCAGGCGATGGGAGCGGATCTCAAGTTTTGGCGACTCAGGATGCGACCGGGCGCACCGGTGGGCTTTGGGGTGCTGGGAGAAGTCCCCTGGATCGGGCTGCCGGGCAACCCGGTAAGTACCATGGTCACGTTCGAGTTGTTCGTCCGCCCTGCGATTCGGAAGATGGCCGGTCAGGACCTACCCTTTCGCAGGGCCGTCCGGGTCACCATGGACGAACCCATCTCGCTCAAGCCGAAGCTTCAACACTTCCTCAGGGCCGTGGTCGTGGATGACCGGGAGCGCCTCCGTGCCCGTCTCACCGGGCCTCAGGGGTCGGGCATCCTCATGTCCATGGTCTACGCGGATGCGTTGTTGATGATTCCCGAGGGGCAGCGGGAAACGCCCGCGGGGGCTCAGGTGGACGCACTCGTGCTCGCAGAGCCAAGGCACCAGGCCGAGCCGCCGTTCTGAATGGCTGTTGCTTTCGGTTTGCGTCTCGACACTAGATCATCGCTCAACGGAGCGGCATGCACCCGGCGCGTGGGGGAGACTACTTTCAGGCACGGCCGCGTGGCCGACACGTGGGGTTACCCGGAGAATGGCCTCACTCGCAACGCGGTTCCTTCCTTTTTGTACTGCGGTCTCGCCGCGCCGTCGCCTGTACTCAGGTCGCCATCGTCCGTGATCCCGCTCTTGAGTGTGGTCCGCCCTCGAGGCGTACGATCTGGAAACCGGCCCTAGCTAGGAACCGTGGCAGACCGCGGATAAAGATGCGATCGTATTCCTTTATCTCCTCGTCCAATTCGCTCCACGGTACGAGGTAGGGGCTGGTTTTCCGCGCGGAGTCTCTGGGCCCTGGAGTCCAGCCGGCGTCCTGGCGCTCTTTCGTCCACCGGTCATGCTCTAACATCGCCAGGTGCTCCAATTCGTCCGGCTTGAACCTGAAGCTCTCCGCGTCCCAATCGGTCAGAGGAGCGAGGTCGCAGTCGACGTCTGCTAGCTTGACGCCGATGTGTGCGGCCTGGGCCCGGTTCGATTCCTTATAGCGTTCCTTCAGCTCGTCCCAAGGCTTCATGGCCGAGTCCGTCTCCTCGCTATCTCCCTGCTTTTTCCGCTCTCGCACGTACTCATCGTGCATGGCCCGGGCGAGTATTTCGTAAGCGCCGGCGAGGAGCACATCGGGGTTGCACATACAATCCAGGAGCCCGAAGGCATGTAGCTCCGCATATTCGCCTTCCGTCAACGGCTCCTGGCGAAGCAGCGATGCCAAGCCAGCCCCATGGACCATGCGTACAACGATGGGAACGCCCCGTCCCTTGATATGAGGGTGCAGCGTCAGCGCCGTGATGAGACCCTGGGAATCGTCGTCTATGCACACGTAGATGGTGGATACGTCGAGATTCCCCTGGAGGTCGAAGAGGAAACCTGCTTCCACAAACTCCCGGGACTCGAACGCCATCTCCTGGGGCTGGAGCTCGCAGACCTGGTCGAGCCACGGGTAGCGCACCGACAGCGATTCCTTTAGCGGGCCCGCCGCCTGATCGACGATGGTCACGCGGGGCCTGTCCTCCAGAGCGCCGTTTGCAGCGCGCCATCGCGCGGCCGCCTGCAGCACTAGACTCTCGCCGAACTGTCCGAGCCCGACGATGACGATGTGGCCCCTCCACGGCTCCCCCTCGGCCTTCTTGCCGGCCACCGGCTCGTCGAGCAGGTTGCGCGCACCGCTTTCAAAGACATTGAAGAAATCGAGCCGGAACGCCTCGTCATGGCGCCTGCCGATTTCCTGCATTCGGAGCAAGTTGCAGAGCTGGGGGTCCACGATGTGGACCAGACAGGAGAGGGGTGCGCCTCCACGATCCGCAACCAATGCTCGCGCTTGTACTGCCACCTCGGCGTTCACGCCGTCGTCACCGCTCACCGCCACCACGTGGCTCGCCCGACGCACGCCGGCGCTCCGCAGGACCTGCGGGTCCCGCGCATCACCAACCAGTACAACAGCTCGGTACCCGCGAGCTGTTTCGATCAGGTCGTTCTCGGCATCCTCCTCGATGACCACCACCGGGTCTCCGCGCTGTCGCAGCGACTTCGCCAGCAGTAACCCTTTGCGCCCCAGGCCGCCGATGACGACGTGACCCCGGAGGAAGCGAACCCGAAATCGATCGAACCTCTCACGGAAGAGGATGGCGAGCGCTCTCACAGCGGTGTAGCCGGCTACCGCCGGCGCCAGCAGCCGCGCCACCTGCAGTTGCCAGGGAACCGGTCCCGACACCGAGCCAGATTCCAGCACGAAGAGCTGAAGGGTCAGGTAGAAGACGTCCCAGCTCGACCGGGAGTCCCCCAGCGCTCGGAAGAATGCAGCAAAACCGGTGAAACCAAGAACAAAGGCCGCGAGGCCGAGCACAGCGACCAAGGGCCACTCGACACGTTTCCACAAGCGCCGCATGAGTCGTCCCCTGATGAGTCCGATCCGCTGCCCCGCAGGTTCCGTGTTACTCGCGGGTCAGGCTTTCGCGCGCTTTTCGATCGCGGCCTTGATCCGCTCCATAGAATCCCGTGCTTCTTCTCGGTGA
>JABDII010000159.1 GCA_013003805.1 Gemmatimonadales bacterium | reverse complement strand
GGCCTACCCAGAGGCCCGACCGATCAGAGCGGGGCGTTGCATTGCCCGTCGTTCTGCTCGCACTCGTGGTGCTCTCCATCATCGCCGTCACGTCGATCCAGACCGCCGGCCATCAAAAACAGGCCGGGGGCGGGGCGCTCCAATCGACCAAGGCGTTTTACGCTGCCGAGGCCGGCGCCCATGCGGTGATCGCCGAGTGGGACTCGGCTCGCTACGACACCCTCGCCCCGAACCCAGGCGACAGCGCGGACCTGGGATGGCGGATTCTCCCGGCCAACGGGGCCGCCTACCGGCCGGTATTTCACCGGGTCGATGACGGCGGGGACAAGCTCTTCAGTCTGACCGTCGAGGGAAGCGATGGGCCGCAGCAAGGCCAGCGCAAGGTCGGCGTGTTACTCCAACCGGGCTTTCTCTTGCCCAAGGCCGCGGTCACCACTCGGGGAACCATCAGCCTCGTGGAGGACGCGACGGACATCATTGACGGCAACGACACCAATCCGCCTGGTTGGACCTGCGACTCGGCGGGCCCGGCCGTTCCCGCGGTGGAGGTGGCAGCAGGAACGTCCTACTCGCAGGGCGCCGGCGCGCTCTTGGGGAATCCCACGGTCCGGATCGACTCCACCATGGACAGCACGCGTTTCACCCACTTCGGCTCGTACACGTACGCCGATCTCGTCGCCATGGCCGACAAGTCCTACACCGACTCGATCGTCACCGTGTTCGTGGGTCCGGTTGAGGCAGGGGGCGAGTGTGATACCGCGGCCCCGAACAACTGGGGCGACCCGCTCAATCCCGGATCGCCCTGTGCGGACTACTTCCCGATCATCCATTTCTCGAGCCCGAACGACGTCCAGTTCCAGCTCCCGGCCGGCTCAGCGGGTCAGGGCATCCTGCTGGTGGACAGCCGGCTCGACCAGGACGACCCCCTCCATTTCTATGGCCTGGTCATCTCACAGAACCGCTGTGACTGGGAGCATGGAAGCGAGCTCTACGGCGCCCTCCTCTGTTCCAACGCGTCGAGCGGTGGACAGCAGAACCACGACAACGCGGTCATCCACTACTCGAGGTGCGCGCTCGAGAAGGCCACGGCCCAGTTGGGTGGGAGCGGTGTGGACGTGGTGCAGGGATCTTGGAAGGAACTCACCCAGTAACTACGGCGCCTCGGCCGAAGTAGGCGCTTCGCTCTCCTCAGCCTGGTCTTCCGGCGACGTCACCCCGGCGACATCCCGAATGCCCGCCAGTAGCTCACGCATGCGGGTGTCGATCGCTTCCATTTCCAACTCCGCCGTCCGCTGATCGCGGAACCCGCGCTTTTCGTCCTCGGCAATTCCGTTGAGGCGGCGAATCTCGGCCAGCAACTGGACCGTCTGGCTTCGGAGCGCGAGAAACCGCGGCCTTGGTCGGTTGGTCACCGTCTCCCGAATGAGTTGCACCACCGGGATCTGGGCCGCAGTCCAAACGATGACCGCGAGGAGGGCTCCTCCCAGCAACGATCGCCCGGGACTGGCGCTGTCATAGATCATCACGATGGCGGCGATCAGCGCGACGAAGAGAATGATGGCGAGGAGGACGGTGCGGGAGTTCGAACGCAGTGCTGGCATCACGTATTCCTGTTGCAAGGTTCCAGGCAAACCCGAAACAGCAGGTCGTTGGTGTCAAGCGACGTATGTCCGTGAACAACTGCTCGAAGCTATGCAGGGATTGCCTAGAACGCCAACTCGATCCCCAGCCGGACCACCCGCGGCGGTCCGTAGACAAACAACGGTTGGCTGAAGTCCCGGGCCGCGGCCTCGAATAGCGGGAGCAGCTCGTCCTGGCCCTCGATGAGGCCGTTGCCGTCCAGGTCCGCCTCCGGCCGGTAGCGCGGCGACTCGAACGGGATGGGCTCGGGGTGCTCCATAAACGCGTCCTCGGCCAAGTCCTCGATTCCCTGCTCGTCCAACTCCGGCTCGCCGGTGTCGCGGCGGACGGCGACCAAGTTCCGACGATTGAAGACGTTCCGCATGTCGAGGTAGATGCTCCCCTGGGTCCCGCCCAGGCGGATCGGCCGGCGTACCAGGAGATCGACCGTCGATTGGGACGGGAGCCTCGAGTCGTTGGGGATGCCGACCAAGGAATCACCGGCCGCGTTGGTGCGGGAAAAGGGAAGGCCCGATCCGTAGCGGAAGATCACCGCCGACTCGAGCCCGGCCAGCGGCCTGACTCCAGCCACGACCGGACCTACCGTTTCAGGGATCCGGCCCTGCAGAATGACCGTCAGCCCATGCCGGCGATCGAAGTCGAGCGGGAATTCCACCCGAGCCGGAAAGATGGTGTCACCGGTGGTGGGATCGATCACCGCCGCCTGCCGTAACAAGAAAGCCGAGGTGGACGTGGCCATGGCTTGCTGCAGAGTGTAGGTGACCCGGGCGCCGAACCCGTCGTGCGGTTCGCGCTCGAAGATGATCTCCCCGCCCTTCACGCTCCCAACATCGGTATTGCCAAACACCGACGAGTCGGGATTGACGCCTAACGGTACCGTGGCCACCAATCCCTCGAGCCGCTTGACGAACGCGTTCAATCGGAGTGACAAGTGCGGGCGCGGTCGGGTGCGGACGCTCAACTCGAACTGGGTCGCCTTCTCGAAGCCGAGGTTGGGATTGCCGCGGCGGAACCGGCCGGTGCGGGTGGTGTCGTCGAACGCCGCATCGACCAGGAACTGGAAGTCCGGCGGCTGGCTGAAGAGGCCGTAGCTCGCGACGAAGGTGGCTCCGGCTAGCGCGGTCGACACCGCGAACCGGGGACCCAGTCGCCGCCGCGCGCCGACGTTCTGCCCCTCCAAGTCGGCACCGGGGTCGAAGTGGTCGTAGCGGAGGCCGCCGGTGAATGCCAATTCCGCCACGCGAATCTGGGTTTCCGCGTACGCAGCGCCGATGAAGGGCGAGAAGTCCGATGCCGTGGCCGGGGGCACCGCTCCCCCCACGGGCTCGAACCCCTGCACCCGTTGGAAGGTCTGGACCCGCTGGGTCACTACCTCGCCGCCGGCCAGGATGTCGGTTGAGGAGCCGATGCCAAGCGTGACGTCCAGTTGCGAACGGAATTCGCGGAACCGGTTCCAGGCGATCTCGCCGCGCGAGCCCTGACCCAGAAAGAATGCCGGGACACTCCACGGGGTGCGATCACTCAGGTCGGGAGGGAGGAGCCCCGGGATCGGGGCCATGGCCCGGACGGTGTCCTGGGCCCGAGCGATGTCCTCTCCAACGAAGTTGAACCGCTGACCGGTGATGGCCCCGAACTGATAATTCACCGAGTCCTCGAGCGTGCCGCGCACGAACGACCGGTTGTAGAAGCTCGCCCGGAGGTCCACCACGAACGGAAGTCCGGCGCTCGCGCCGGAGGCGTACTGGAAGTGGCCGGTCAGCAGATTCCCAACGGTCCTCCGCCCGGGCGACAACTCGGCGTCGTACTTGTATAGAGGATCATATAGGAGTCGCTGATCCTCGGAGTGAAGCCCGAAGAGCCGCAGCGTGTGTTGCGCACCCAACGGGATGGTCACCTTGGCGACCGCATCGATCTGCTCGCCGCTGTTCCGGGGCAACATCCAGGGACGCTCGAACCGCGGATCGCGTGGATCGGCCGGCCGGGGTGCGTTGACCGGATCGGCGTCGAGCCTCCCCGAGATGTCGACGGCACCGAGCACCGTCACCCCTCCCGCTATCGGTCCGTCGGCCGTTACGACGACTCGGTCGAGTCCCAAGTCCCACGACTGCCAGAGTGGCCGGTCGGTCTCGTACAGCGCGCGCCCGCTCCAGCGTTCGCCTCCGTCCCGTGTCACCACGTTGATCATGCCGGACAGTGCCTGACCGTAGCGCGCCGAGAAACCGTTGGTGATGAGCGACGCCTCGGTCAGGATGTCCGGTGGGATCCGCACACCGAGCGACCCGCTCGAGGCATCGAGCTGATTCTTGACCCCGACGCCGTCCACGATGTAGGACTGCTGCCCGAGCCGCCCGCCGCGGTAGCTCTCGCCCACGGTGCCGGCCGAGAGCGCGATGCCCTCTTCCAAGGTGGTGACCGGAAGGTCCCTCAAGTCGGCGGCGGTCACTTTCTGCTCGGCCGAGGCAGCCAATGGGTCGAGTACGGGATCGGGCTGGGCGTTGACTACCAGCTCCTCGACCTCGACCGCCATGGCCTCGAGTGCTATGTCGAGGGTTGTGGTCTCGCCGCCGCGAACCAGCACACTGTCGAGCCGAACCGGGCGATACCCGATGGCCGTAACACGCACCCGATGCCATCCGCTTCGAATGACTCGGATCCGGAACCGCCCGTCTTGCGCGGTCATGGTTCCACGCCGGCCCTCGTCGACCGTGACCTGAGCGTTGGCGATGGGTTGGGTGGTGGCGGAATCGACCAGCCGGCCGGCGATGGCACCGCTCGCCTGTCCGGCCAGCGGCGCGGTCCAGAGCGTCAGTGCGAGCGCCAGGACCCCACGGCCTCGCGGCGACGTCATGGCAAGGGGAACAGGTACAGGTCCGCCCGGCGGTCGACGGCCGTGCCCGAGAACGTCTGGTACCGTTCGACCACGACACGGGAGCCATCGGGCGAGATGGCGGGACGACGATATACCACCGTCGTGTCGGCATCGAGCACGGTCTCGGTGCCGGTCGCGAGGTCGACGGTCGTGAGCATTCCTCCTTCGTCCGGCTGTACCGGCCCGAGGGTCGCAACAGTGAAGAACTCGATGATGCCTCCGACGATAGCGACCAGCGTCGTGCCCACGACATCAACGTCGCGCACGATGGTGCCTGCGCCGAAGTCGTGGATCACCGACGAGGTGCCCGTACCCAGGTCCCGTCGGTACACCTGCGAATCGCCCAGGACGGTGTAGTAGACGGAATTCCCATCCGCACCCGGCGCTACCGACGAAGCCAGGTCGGTGTTGGGCACCGCCGTGAGCACCGCGCCCGAGCCGGTCAGGTCCATCAACACGATGTCGCGACCGGCGGTGAGCGTGTCCGGCGCCGTGCCGATCGTGCCGGGCGGAGTTCGGATGTAGAAGATCTCCGAGCCCACGTAGACCAGCCGAGTGTCGTTGAGCCACGAGAGATGGGTCGCTCCGGTGTGCATTTGGCCGGTGGGCAGGGTATAGGGGATGCCCTGCAGGACCTCCGCCTGGAGCGGGTGGGACAGCGGGGCCAACTCCAGCGTCGAGCTCAGCTGCGGTGTGTGGACCGTCGATCGGGCCCGGAACAGGTTGTAGACCACGCGTCCGTCCGCCGACGCCGCCGACGTGCGGTAGACGTCGATGGTGTCATTGGTCTCCGGCATGGGGTTACAGATCTCGAGCCGGCGGGTGCCGCCGCCGGCGGGGATGAGACC
>JABDII010000147.1 GCA_013003805.1 Gemmatimonadales bacterium | reverse complement strand
GGCCAGCACCGTAGCGTGATAGGTAATCCGCACGTCATCCTCGAGGATCGTCTTGAGGTTGGTCACCTCCTTCTGGTCGACGATGCTGTGGGTGTGACTGTAGATGTTGGCATAGTCCGCCACACTCACCCTGTTTCCTAATCGGAGACCGCCGCGATCGTCGAGCAGGACATGACGGTGGATGACGACGTCGTCTCCCACTTCCATGTTATATCCGAAGGAGAATTCGACGAACTGGAAGCACTTGAATCGTTCGCCGCAGCGCGCGAAGATGTGCGGCGCCAAGAGGCGGCGGAATCGCACGCCGAAATGCACGTTGCCTCCACCCAACGGCGAGCGATCGAAACTCTGCCAGAGCCATAGCAACGGCTTGACTCGGGCGAATCTCTCGGTGTCCACCTCATGGTAGTACTCGGGTTCGAGCGTGATGTTGTGCGGGTCGAGGGCGAGGAGGCTGGCGCGGCTCGGAGCAGGCAGCTTGGAGTCGTGCACCAGTTCTTCGTAGTCCGAGAGCCCCGGGTAGTAAATCTGAAAGAGCGTGTCCCGGGTCAGTCGATACCAATCGGTCGTAGGATCGGCGAGGCGGGCGCCCAGCTCTTCGAGCCATGTCTCGTAGAATCGGTCGGTCTGCACGGGGAGCGTAACATCCCTAAGGGGCAGGTACGTCATGTTACCTCCTTTCCTCGGCGGCCTGTTGCGCCCTGAGCGTTACGCGTGACCGCTCACGTTCGATCGCCCCAAGGTTGCGTTCCCATCCGTTGGTGGTGAGCAGGTCATAGGCGAAGGTCATCGGTTCGTAGACAGCGAGTTCTGAGTCGAACACGATGATACCGGTAGCCTGCTCGCGCGTGCCGAGCTGGCCCGACGTGAAGTTGGACGAATAGGGAATGACGCCTATCGGACGGTAGCGCCGGCTCCGCACCTCGATCGAGATCAACTGCGCGTCGAAGAGGACGTCCGGCCGCTTGCTGAAGAAGGTGACCAACATGAGCCCCGGGTCGGGGATGCCGAGCGAATCGATTCCCGCCCTTCGAGACGCGACCAGCTCATGGAGCGAGCGATACGCATCCGGCGCGAGGAGACGAGTGACGCGCTCGTCGAGGGGGACGAAACGGATCTCGAGCTCGTCGGTTCGAATCGTCACGGCCAGCCGGCTCTGCTCCAGCGTGCCGTATCCTGCGGGTGGCAAATTCCCTTCGACACCGCCGTCGCTGACCGCATCACGAGTCGTATCCGCTTGCGCCTGGGTTCGGTGGGCACAGGCCATGAGCGCCATGCCGGTCAGACCGAGAGTCAGAACATGGGCGTATCGCATCGTCACTCCTATCCGTCAACGGCAGCCAGCAGGCTTGTGCCTAAGTCGGCGATACCAAGCCCAGTCGTACTGCTGACCAGCTGGACCTGATCGTCATTCAATTCCAATGCTTCGGTGAGGGCGCGGACCCGCTCCCCGCGTGCTCCCAAGCCGAGCTTATCCGCTTTGGTGATCACAGCCAGCACGGCATGTCCGGCCTCGGCCAGGAGGTCCTGCATCTCTCGGTCGTCGACCGATGGCGGGTGGCGGATGTCCAGCAACCACACGACACCGTGGAGGGTTGTCCGATTCTGAAGATAGCCTCTGACCAGCGATCGGTAGGAGGCACGGGCCTTCTTGCTTGCCCGGGCCCACCCGTAGCCCGGCAAGTCAACTAGATAGAAGCTCGGCAGCCGATAGACGTTGATCAGAGTAGTCTTGCCCGGGGTCCCACTCACCCGGGCCAGCCGCCGCCTCGCGAGTAACGCGTTGATGAGACTGGATTTCCCGACGTTCGAGCGGCCCACAAACGCCAGCTCTGGCAGCGCCGGGTCGAGCAAGACGGCCGGATCGGGAAAGCTGCCCACGAACTCGACCGGCAGATTCCGGAGCGGTGAGACCCGGGGGGTCGCTGAATGATCGGGTTGGGGGCGGGGGCGGGGCATGGAATCAGGGTGCTGCCCCAGGCAAAGGCTGGATTGGAGCGGCTCGCGTTCGAGCTCAGCTCGGCGGGGTCAGGCTTCCCGCTGGCTCAGCGGCGGCTGCTCGGTCAGGATGAGCGGGTCTTTCCCGTCCGCCACCGACTCACGCGTGATGACGATCTCGCGGACATCATCCCGGCTTGGGAGGTCGAACATCAGGTCCGTCATCATCATCTCGAGGATGGCGCGCAGGCCCCTGGCACCGGTGCCGCGCTTCAGGGCCTTTCCGGCCACCGCCTGGAGCGCCGCAGGATCGAAGGTCAGACCCACGTTCTCCAGCTCGAACAGTTTCCGATACTGCTTGGTGAGTGCGTTTCGGGGCTCGAGCAGGATGCGCACCAGGTCGTCCTCGTTCAGCTCGTCGAGCGCCACCATCACCGGCATGCGGCCCACCAACTCGGGGATCAGGCCGTAGCGGAGCAAGTCGTCCGGCTCGGCCTGGTGATACAGGGCCACCCCGCTGGGTGCATTCTCGGGCAGGTCGGTCGCGGCGCCGAAGCCGATCTGCTGCCGGCCAGTACGGGCCTCGATGATCTTCTCCAGGCCGTCGAAGGCGCCCCCGCACACGAACAGGATGTCCCGGGTGTTGATCTGGATGTATTCCTGCTGTGGGTGCTTCCGGCCGCCCTGGGGAGGGACCGAGGCCACGGTGCCTTCGAGGATCTTGAGTAACGCCTGCTGCACGCCCTCGCCCGACACGTCGCGCGTAATGCTCGGGTTCTCCGACTTGCGCGCGATCTTGTCAATCTCGTCGATATAGACGATGCCTCGTTCGCATTCGCCCACGTTGAAGTCGCCGGCCTGCAGCAGCCGGACTAGAATGTTCTCCACATCTTCGCCAACGTACCCTGCTTCGGTCAGCGTGGTGGCGTCTGCGATGGTGAAAGGAACATCCAGAATGCGCGCCAGCGTCTGGGCCAGGAGAGTTTTCCCGACCCCGGTGGGGCCTAAGAGCAGGATGTTGGACTTGTCGAGCTCGACGTCGTCGTCGTGTCCCCGCGCGGCGTTGATGCGCTTGTAGTGATTGTAGACGGCAACCGAGAGCGTCCGTTTGGCCAGCTCCTGACCGATGACGTATTGATCGAGGACTTCCTTGATTTCGGCTGGGGTGGGGACCTGCGTAATACTCTCCGCAACCTCGCGCTCTTCGTCTTCGGCAAGGATCTCGTTGCAGAGTGTAATGCACTCATTGCAGATGTAGACCGACGGGCCGGAAATGAACTTCCGGACCGAATCCTTGGATTTGCCGCAGAAAGAGCAACGAAGGTGCTTATCGGTTGACATGCAAACGCCGGTTGAGAGTGAGTCGCTTCTGAAAAGGTGTCGTTACCCCTCGTCACCGTCAAGGGACGGTACCACCATGTCCTTCCTGGGCTCGAACACCTTGTCGATGATACCGTAGTCTTTTGCTTCCTCCGAGCTCATGAAGCGGTCCCGATCCATATCGCGCTCGATGGTCTCGAGCGGCTGCCCTGTGTGGGCTGCGTACAGCTGGTTCATGCGATTTCGAAGATAGAGGATCTCCCGCGCCTGAATCTCGATATCCGCCGCCGTCCCCTGCGCCCCACCGGACGGCTGATGGATCATGATGCGTGACTGCGGCTACGCTGCCCGCTTGCCCTTGGTGCCGGCCGCGAGGAGGAAGGACCCCATGGAGGCCGCCATGCCCATGCAGATGGTGTTAATCGGCGCGCGCAGGTGTTGCATCGTGTCGTAGATGGCCATCCCGCTCGACACGACACCGCCCGGCGAATTGATGTAGAGGTACACGTCCTTTTCAGGGTTGTCCGCCTCGAGAAACAGGAGCTGGGCGATGATGATGTTCGACACATCGTCGTTCACGGGCGCGCCCAGGAACACAATGCGGTCCATCAGGAGTCGAGAGAAAATGTCGTACGTCCGTTCGCCCCGGCTGGACCGCTCGATGATGTAGGGCGGATAGAGATTGGCCTGTGGCAAATACAGATTCGAACTCACGCTGATACCTCGTCCACGGTTGAATGCTCTAGGAGAAAGGTAAACGTCTTCTCTTCCGTAATCGACCGTTCGAGGTCGGGCAGTCGGTCCGATTTCTGGAGCGAGGCATACACCTCGGCAACCGGGCGGTCTTGCGCTTCAGCGATCTCGGCGATGCGCGCGTCCAGGTCGGCTTCGGTCGCCGCGAGGGTCTCGGACTCGGCCACGGCGTTCAGGACCAGCTCGCGCTTGACCTGTGCCTCGGCGACGGGACGGAACTCAGTGGCGAATTGCTCGAATTTTTCGGGAGCAATCTTATAGGCCTGGGCGTACGCGGTCACGAGGCGGCGCACCATCGAAGGCGGAGCCTCGACCCGGTTCGCCTCAACGATCTCGTGGATCAGCTGGTCGCGCACCCGGGCATCGGCTTCGCGTGCGGCGGCACTCACCAGGTCTTCCCGGATGGCAGCTTTGAGCGCGTCGAGCGTTTCAAAGTCCCCTACCTCACGGGCGAAGGCGTCATCGACCGGAGGGAGTTCCTGACGCTTGACCTCGTGGAGCGTGATCCGCACCTGACGTGACGTTCCGCGGCGGGCCTCGTCGGGGTCGTCGTCGGGGAAGCGGATGTCCGTTTCCTTGGTTTCCCCAGGCACGAGCTCCATGATGCGTTCCTCGATGGCCGGGAGCGCCTCGCCACGGCCCAGCACCAATTGGTAGGCCTTGGCCTCGCCGGCAGCATCGTCGTCCCCTGCCGCCACCTCCACTCGGACCAGCTGCCCCGCGGTCGGCTTCTCGCCCTCGACCGGTAGCCAGGTCGCTTTCTGCTCCTGCAAGGCTCGGACCCGCTCCTCGACTTCCGCATCGGAAACCGGCGGCACGGTTCGGGGGATGGTGAACCCCTTGGTGTGTTGGAGATCGAGCTCGGGGCGGACCTCGACCACCAGCTCGAACTCGATCGGAGCGCCCTCCGGGAACTTGACGTTCCTGACCGAGCGGTCGAGCACGGCAGTGAGCGATTCCTGGCTCTGGGCGGTCTCCCAGCCTTCCCGGATGACCTCCTCCAGGACGGTCTGCCGAATGGCATCGCCAAAGCGCTTCTTGATGACTTGGGCCGGGACCTTCCCCTTCCGAAATCCGGGCAGCTTGGCTCGCTTGGCGTAGTACTGCACGGCCCGCGCCTCGGCCTGCTCGACCCGGTCCTGGGGGACCGTGACGCTCAAGGTCTTCGAGCCCAGATCCTCGCTGGTCTTCTCGACGGTGATCTCAGTCATAGGGGGATGGAATCTACCGGGGCAGGGGTTCCGGGGTCAATGATGAATCGGAGGTCTAAGTTTAGATGGGTATGGGGTTTAGGAGCTATCAGCGACCGCCTGGCCGCCCCACTCCCCGCTATTGGCTATCGGTCAACTGGGACGGCTATACCTTCACGCCTAGCCAATAGCCAATAGCCAATAGCCAATAGCCAATGGCCAATAG
>JABDII010000145.1 GCA_013003805.1 Gemmatimonadales bacterium | reverse complement strand
GACCCCGAGGTCGCCATCCATCAGATCGAGGACTACCAGGCCGCACTGTACCTCGAGCTTCAGGTCGCCCTCCGGCAAGTTATCGGAGGGGCCGACATCGATGCCGTCCTCGAGAGCCGGCCGGAGTTCGGGAAGCGCATCACCGAGATGGTCACCGCCAAGGCACACGAGGTGGGGCTCGAGCTGCTCGAGGTCGAGATCAAGGACGTGATGTTTCCGGGCGATCTCAAGAAGATCTTTGCCCAGGTCGTGAAGGCTCGGCACGAAGGATTAGCTGCCCTGGAAAGGGCGCGTGGCGAGACCGCGGCGCTCCGCAACCTCGCCAATGCCGCCCAGCTCGTGGAGCGGAATCCGGCACTCATGCAGCTCCGGATGCTCCAGACCATGGGACAGTCTTCCGGCAATACCATGGTGGTTGGCGTGCCATCGACGTCAGGGCCAATCCCGATCAAGACGGCGGAGGCGGAACCTATCGAGCCGCCGAAGGGGAGTGAGGAGTGAGGAGGTGGAGGGAGCGGGCTCAGGGGGAACGCTAACCTTGGCGAGCCAATAGCCAATAGCCAATAGCTAATAGCCAATAGCCGATAGCCAATAGCGAGGTTCATATCATCATGTTTCGTTCTTGGTGCGCGTCTAAGCTTTCCCCCCTGGTGCTCGCAACCGTTGTCCTGGCCTGTAGCCCCGCACCGGGGAACGCGCCCCCGGCGGAAGCCGCTGGCAACCCATCGGCCTCCGAGCAGCCCCCAGGCGAGTTGGTCTTCCGCTCAACGGTCGAGAAGCTCTTCAATCACCGGAATTCTTTAGCGGAGGGCAAAGAGCGTGAGGACGTCGTCGAGGTGACGTTGCCGGGCCGTCTCTTCGCCCCTCCGATTCCGCTTCCGGACGTCACCCGTGACGCCGTGGACCGTACTACCCTCGAGGGCGCGCTCGCATCCGACGTGGCGGCCTTCCGCGCCGATGACGCCGAGTGGATCCTAGAGAACTTTGCACCCTCCGACCAGCAGAAGATCGCGCAACAACTCGAGCGCGAGGACCTCCGGGCCCGGAACAAGGCAGCGTTGGATCACATCCACTCGATGGAGATCTGGGGGATGGCCACGTACGGGGAGTACGGCCTGGTCATGTACCGCTACGACGGGGATTCGACCCGCGGTCTCGTCCCGACTTTCACTAAGGTAGGCAATGAGTGGAAGCGGACCAACGTGCTTAGCGCCGACGAGGTCTTCGACGTGGTGCTGAGCGCGTTTCGGTCCGGTGGTGAGGTGATTGAGAGCGAGTGAGCAGTAGGCTAACAGCTAACAGCTGGGAGCAGGGGAGGATCATTGCGAGGCCGCCAGCTATCAGCTATCAGTCTGTGCAATGCCGACCCCTGAGGACCGATAGCTGATAGCCAATAGCGATCAGCCGTCTCTCCGATCCCTCCATGCGAATAGCCGATAGCCGATAGCAATCTCCCGTGCCGACTCCCATTGATTACTCCCAGTTCGCCGATCGGTACGACGCCCTGGTTCGGTTCGAGGGCGACATCGCCTTCTTCATGACAGAGGCGGGGCGGGCCACGGGAGAAGTGGTCGACCTCATGTGCGGAACGGGCCGCGTCGCCGTGCCACTTCTCGCCGCCGCTATCCCAGTGACGTGCGTCGATCGCTCGCCCGATATGTTGGGCGTCCTCCGAGCCAAACTCGCTCGACGCGGGCTCGAGGCGCGAGTGGTCGAGGCCGATGTCTGTGCCTTACCGCTCGCGCCCCGTTTCTCACTGGCGATCATCTCATTCAATTCCTTCGCCGAGCTGGTCACGACGGCCGATCAGCAAGCCGCGCTTGCTTCGATCAGCCGGTGCGTTCGGCCCGAAGGGCGGTTCATCTGCACACTGCATAACCCCACCGTTCGGCTGAAGGACATGGACGATACATGGAGGGTCAGGGCCAGAGTGCCGGATCCTGAGGGTCGAGGCGAACTGACTCTTCGGGTTCGTGAGACCTACGATCTCAAAACCCGCATCGTAAGTGGAACCCAAGCCTTCGTGACGATCGGCCACGATGGAGCAGAGTCACAACGGGAGGTGGACTTCCGGTTCTCGGCTCTCGATCGTGCCTCCTTCGAAGGCATGGCACAGGCGGCAGGGTTCCGCGTCGAAGAGCTGTATGGCGACTATTCCCGGGCGGTGTTTATGTCGGATGAAAGTCCCTTCATGATCTGGGTTATGAGTAAAGAGTGAAGAGTGAGGAGTATCAGTAGCACACACGGGACCCGATTAGATTCCTCAGCCATCCAGTAGTTTCTGTTCGGTTCGTTCCGAAACGCTCCGGAGGAGCATTATGAGGCTCATCATCGCCACGCTCTTCCTGCTGGCCGGGGTCGCATCCCCCGCCCGATCGCAGGAGGGGATCTTTCCGTTTGAGTACCGGCTCGTCGAGATCGAAAACGGATTCAAGGCCTATCTCATTCACGCTGGCGCCCCCGGTCAGATCGCCTACGTGTCGATCGTGCGCACGGGGAGCCGCGACGAAGTGGAGGAAGGCAAGAGCGGGTTTGCCCACTTCTTCGAGCACATGATGTTCCGCGGTACGGAGAAGTACCCGAACTTCGACGCCGTGACCGCCGGCATGGGCGCCGCGCGAAACGCCTTCACCGGAAGCGACCAGACGGTTTACTACGAGGTGGTCGCGAGCGAGTACCTCGAACAGGTCATGGATCTCGAGTCGGACCGGTTCATGAATCTCAAGTACGCCGAACCCGACTTCCGGACCGAGGCCGGGGCGGTCCTCGGGGAGTATCAGCAGGGGGCGATGTCGCCATCCCGGTTCCTGAACGAGAAGGTGCGTGAAACGGCGTTCGACCGGCACACGTACCGCCACACCACCATCGGGTTCGAGGCCGACGTGCGGGCCATGCCGGAGGGCTACGATTACAGCCTGTCCTTCCACCAGCGCTTCTACCGACCGGAGAACGTGGTGGTCATCATCGCCGGCGACTTCGATTTCGATGAGGCGGAATCGCTCATCGGGCGATACTACGCCGGCTGGGAGCCTGGCTACGTGGCGCCCGAGATCCCGGCGGAGCCCGTGCAAACCGCCCCTCGTCGCCGGACGGTTGACTATCCTGGGCGGACGCTCCCGGTGCTCACCGTCAACTATAAGGGGCCGGCCTGGAGTGCCACCGACAAGTCGGCCGTGGCGGCCGAGGTATTGGGCCGGGTGGCGTTCGGCTCCAACTCGGACCTCTATAAGCAGCTGGTGATCGAACAGCGGCGAGTGCAATACCTGCGAGAAGGCTTCGGCCTCGCCCGCGACCCTAGTCTCCTTGGCATCTCGACCATGGTCATCGCTCCCGATGATGTGCCGGCGGTTGAAGAGGAGATTCAGGCGACGGTGAGGAGATTCCAGGAGGACCTGGTAGACGCCCAGCTCCTCGCCGACACCAAGAGCAACATGAAATACGGATTCCTCATGGGCCTCGAAACGGCGCAGAATGTCGCATTTCGCCTGATTCGGTACGTCATCAACACCGGTGGAATCGAGGCGGTCAACGACTACTATCGCACGCTCGACACTATTACGGCCGAGGATGTGCGCGACGCCGCACGCCAGTACCTGATGGAGGACGGCATGACCGTGGTCACGATGGTGCAGGGAGGGGGTGCATGATGCGGAAACTCACATCGCTGTCAGTGGGGCTCCTGCTCCTAGCCGGTTGCGTCCCGGGCGCACCGGAAGGAACGGTCGCGTTGTCCGAGCCCGCGTCACCCTTCATCGCCTTCAACGTGTGGGTCAAGGCCGGGTCCCAGAACGACCCGGCAGGGCAGGAAGGGCTGGCCGCCCTGACGGCCAACCTCATAGCCGAGGGCTCGACCACCGAGGACAGCTACGACGCCATATTGGCCAAGCTCTATCCTATGGCCGCACGGTACGGATATAGCGTCGATAAGGAAATGACCGTCTTCGGCGGCCGGGTGCACCGGGACAACCTCGAGGCCTATTACACGCTCTTCAAGAACGCGCTGCTCAGCCCGGCGTTCAGCGAGGCGGATTTCGAGCGCGTCAAGTCGCAGACCATGAACTTTCTCGAGCGCACGCGACGCTACGGCCGGGATGAAGAGCTGTCCAAGGAACTCTTGTTCTGGATAGACTACAGCGGGACGGCGTACGAGCACCCCGAGGAGGGGTACGTCGAGTCGGTCCGTTCGATTACCCTCGACGATGTGCGTCAGTTCTACGATGCTCATTATCTGGCCAACAACGTGACGGTGGGGCTCGGCGGGGGGTTCGATCGGGCGTTGCTCTCACGGGTCCGCGCCGACTTCGATGCCCTCGCGGTCGGCGAGGTCGCCGCGATCCCGGCACCGGAGCCCCGGATGCCCAACGGCGTCGAGGTTCTGATCGTCGAGAAGGAGACGGATGCCTCGGCAATCTCGTTCGGATTCCCCACCGCGCTCACCCGCGGTCATGCAGACTTCTGGCCGATGGTGGCGATGAACTCGTGGTTCGGCGAGCACCGGGAATCGTTCAGCCACCTGTACCAGGTGATCCGAGAATCCCGTGGCATGAACTACGGCGACTACAGCTACATCGAGGCATACCCCAGAGGCTATACGACCCAGGTCCCTCCAACCAACGTGGCCCGCCGGAGCCAGCTATTCGAAATCTGGATCCGGCCCATCTCGTTGACGGCGCCCGGAAACCTGCATGACCGTACCCTGTTCGCGACCCGCGCCGCATGGCGCGAGCTCAAGCGTCTGGTGGACGATGGAATGACCGGGGAGACGCTGGAGACAACTCAGCAGTTCCTTAAGAACTATGTGCTCAACTGGAGTGCGACGGTGAGCCGCCGGCTGGGGTACGCCGTCGATGATGCCTTCTATGGGGTGAGCGACAACGGCTATCTCGAGTCGATCCGGCCCGGCATTGCCGCGCTTACGCTGGAGCAGGTGAATGCGGCGATCCGGACGCACCTGCAGTACGACAACATGTACCTGGTCTTCATCACGGCCGACGCGGAGGCGATGAAACAGGCGCTGCTCAGCGGTGCGGAGACGCCGATTACCTATGCCGGGGAGAAATCGGCCGAACATATGGCCGAGGATGCCGAGATCGCGAGCTTCCCGATCCCGGTGCGTGAGGAGAACATCACGATCATCGGGATCGACGAGGTGTTCGAGCGCTAGTCCGCGGCTCCGTTAGTGCCCGGGGTCGTTGAGGAGGTCGCTGAGCGCGATCCGATAGATGTCGCCTGGTCCGCGGCGGTGGCTGGTGAAATAGAGGTACCGGCCGTCGGGAGAGACCGTTGGGCCATACTCGTACTCCGTCGAGTTGACCCCTGGTCCCAGGTTCTCCGGCGCCGTCCAGGCCCCGTGCCGGAAGTAGCTCACGTAGAGATCGTCACCGCCCAGGCCCTTAGGGTGGTCGGTGATGGCGAGAATCATGAGCCGCCCGTCCGAGCTGATGTAGAGGTCCGGCTGGCTCAGTGCATCGTTGATGGACGGCCCCAGGTTCTCGGGCTGTCCGTACGCCTGCCCATCGAACGTCGCGCGATAGATGTCCGACTTGCCGTATCCTCCCGGCCACTCACGCCCGGCGTAAAAGAGCGTCCCGTCCGCGGTGACCGAGGCGTGGTACTCATCGCGCTCGGTGTTGACCGGAGCCGGAAGCGGGGTGGGCTCGCCCCACTCGCCGTCGGACCGGCGCTCGACCTTCCAAATGTTGTAGTCTCCCGGGCTCACCTCCCCCGGGAGTGGCCGGTCCGATGAGAAGTAGAGCTGGCTGCCGTCAGGGGAGGGTCGCGGCGCCCGGTCGTTGTGGCGGTTCGAGAAGGGCAAGGCCTGCGGCTTGCCCCAGCCTTCCGGCTCTCGATGAGCCACCACCAGCTTGTGATCCGACCAGCCCGACCCGTGGGTGGAGAAGTAGAGCGCCGTGCCGTTCGGACCGAGGGCGGGGAAGGCCTCCCCGCCGTCGGTGGAGATGACCCCGGGCGCGACCAACTCCGCTTCCTGACCGCTTAACATCACGGGGCTCGCAATGGCCGCCGGGACGATGACCGTGAGCATGCAACCAACACCTTTTCTGAACGTCATCTCAGTCTCCGATTCGTAAGCAACCCCGTTCCTCCTACTTTCCTACTCCCTACTCCTTACTCCTTACTCCTTACTCCCTCAGAAGTTTCCCACCAGGTGACCGCGCGCTCCCGGGTCCACGGTTCCGCCACCTCGATCAGACGCAACTCATCGATCATCGCCTCCGCGGTTTGAATCCGATCCTCCGGACGCTTGGCGAGACAGGCCAGCACTAACCGGTCCAGCGCCGGGGGAACGGAGCACTCGGCGCGCGAACCAGGCGGGAGCGGCTCCTTGCTCGCGTGGGCGGTGAGGACGGCGAGCGACGTCGGTTCTTCGAACACGAGGCGACCGGTCAAAAGCCAATACGCCACACACCCCAGTGCATACAGGTCGGCCCGGCCATCCACGGGCTCGCCTCGGATCATTTCGGGTGCCACGTAGGACGGCGTGCCGGGTACCATGTCGGCCTGCGTGAGGTCTGGAGGCGTTCTGCGCTCGATCGATGCAACGTGCTTGACCAGTCCGAAATCCAGGACTTTGACGAAATCACACTCCACGCCGAGCCGGCAAAGGTAGATGTTGGCGGGCTTGATGTCTCGGTGCACCAACCCCTGCTGGTGCGCCTCGGCGAGTGATGCACACGCTTGGGTCAGGACGTGGATCACCCGCTCCGGTGGCAGTGGCCCGTCCTGTCGCACCAACTGCTGGAGATCAATCCCGTCCAGCAGCTCCATCACGTAGTACAGGGTCCCATCCTGTGCCACGCCGAAGTCGTAGAGTTCCACGGTGTGCGGCGAGCGGAGGCTCGCGGTCGCCTTGGCCTCCCGCTCGAAGCGGGCGATGGAAGCCTTGACCATCGCGGGACCGGAGGCCAGCGCATCTTGGCCGATCAACTTCATGGCCGCCGGCCGCGCCAGGTAGCGATGGGTGCCACGCCAGACCTCGCCCATGCCGCCCTTCCCGATCAGTGAATCGAGCCGGTACGCGCCCAGCTGCCGGGCGCGGATTGCGTCGAGGCGAAGGCGGTAGAGCGCACGAGCGGCAACGTAGGCCGCGAGTGCCGTGAACAAGTACGGGAGAACGAGGACCAGAAAGAAGTTGGTGGCGGACACTGGGGGCATCCCCACCGTCGCAAGCGACAGGAGGTAGGTTGCCGGTACCGCCGCCGCCGATGCCAACAGGGCCGTCAGCACGAGCCGCGGCCGGCCCGGGACCAGGACTACGAAAAAGAACATCCAGAGGGCCACTCCGGACATGCCGAATTGATCAATGTTGATGTGTTCGGGAGGAATCCAATCGAACTCGCCCAGGTATTGCATGAATGCCCAGCTGAAGCTCACCGCCACATGGTAGATCCAGCCGGCCCGAAGCAGTGTGGATCCTGAGAGGCGTGGAACGTAGGTGAGGGTGAGGATCAGAGCGGAGCTCAGAATCAGAAAGATCACTGGCCCCCACTGGTTCACCTGCTCGAATTCTTGAAGGAAGACGCCTCGGATGCCGGTCGTGAGCGGCCAGGCCACGACGGTCACGC
>JABDII010000142.1 GCA_013003805.1 Gemmatimonadales bacterium | reverse complement strand
GCGTGACCGTTCCAGCCGCCGATTCTCCCGCCTTGGGCGGAACGATGTACCGTCCGGCCGGGTAGATGATAGCCGCGACAAGCCCACCGATGCTGGTGCTCATCAACCACGTACTCAGCGTGCGGCTCGCCAGCCATTCGATGAACCTCCGACGAGGAGTCCCGAAACCCGGGGGGGGAGCCGGCTCGGACATTGATGGTCCTCAGTTAGGTGGTAGACGTCTTACGATCGAGTTCGCGGATTCGGAGAATGAGTCCGACGATAAGCGCCAGGATGATCGCCACCGATATGGCGAGCCCCGTACGCCGGAACCGCAGCTCGCCCATTGCCTGCTGGCCACGGTCGTAGGCTTCGCTCGTAGTCTCGAGCCCGGCGTCGACGTATTCCGTCACGGCGTCAATCGTGAAGGCGTGCACAGCGGCCCGGGCATGCACTAGGGCAGTCTGCGCCCCCTCCAGGTCGAACAAGGCCTGGCTCACCTCCACCCCAGCGTTCTCCGCCCTCAAGAGGATCGAATCGGCCTCGTGCGCAGCCACCTTGAGCGAGTCGATCAACCCGCGCATTGCCACGATCTTCTCCCCACTCGGCGAGTCCGCCTGGTGACACCTGACACATGCGGCGCCCTCGTCGAATCCGAGGAGCTCGTCGCCCGCGGGGAGAATCTCGTGATTATTGTGGCAAGCCACGCAGCCTGGGACCCCCAACATGGGGAACAACCGAGCGTGGACGCTCTGGGCGTAGAAGTCGGCCATGACCGAGTGGCATTGGCCACAGGTGTTCCCGACCCAGGAAATTCCCGGAGGTGCGGCGCCGTGGTTCCCGTGGCAATCGTTACAGGTCGGCGCAGTGAGATCGTGCTCCTCCTCGATCATGGTCCAATGGATGCTGCGCTCGTACTTCTCGTGCTGATCGGTCGGCACGCCATAGGACGCCATGTATTCCGCGTCCGCGTGGCACGTGCTGCAGGTCTCGGCCACCTTGAGCGGATGCACACTCGATTGGGGGTCGGACGGAGGACGAATGGAGTGGGCCGGGTGGCAACTCACACAGGTCGCCACCCGCGTGTCGCCCGCTCGGTTCAGCCGCTGCCCGTGGACTGAAGTGAGATATTCCCGCTCTTGGTCGACGCGCAGGGCCGGGTTGTACTGCTTCATGAACTGCGCGTCGGAGTGGCACCGGCCGCAGAGCTGAGCCTCTTGCTCGCGCGCGGGAATCGCTACGTACCCCTTGGCCGGATCCATGGCCCCTAAACCGGCATTGGTCGCATCGCCGCCGTGACAGGCGACGCACCCGAATCCCTTCGACGCGTGCACGTCGTTGACGTACGCCTTTGCGGGATCGGACAGCCGTGCCGCGGGCAGGATCTCGTGGCAGGTAGCGCACGTCCCCTTCTCCGGCCCTTGCGCCTGGGTAGGCGCTTGGGCGGCCACCGGGGACCCACCGAAGAGGAAGAAAGCTAGTGTGAGCCCGACTCGGGCCTGGCTCACTGCGACACGCCCGACAGGATGAAGAAGGCGGCGATATCCGCCATCTCCTCAGGCAAGAGCGAGGGCCATATGACGCGTCCCTGAGCCTCTTGGGTCATGACGCGCCCGTGATTCCACATGGCCGCGATCACTGCTGTTGGAGTATCGAGACCGCGGATCTTGGCCAGGTCCCCTCCCTCTTCGACACCGCGGCCGCCGAGCGCGTGACACCCGAGGCATCCGCGATTCTGAACCAGGCGTCGTCCGGCCGACGGATTGCCCAGGCGCTGGAAATACCGGATGGAATAGAGGTACGCCACGATATCCGCCATCTGGCTTACCTCGAGCTGGGGCACGTCGGCGCCTTGCGACCGCATCATCCGGAGCATTGCCGGCGCCTTGTTCCAGATCATCGAGGAGAACTCGGAGAGGCTGGGTGGCCGCGCCCGGCTCGCGAGATCGGGAGCGCGCCCACCTCCCTGCCCTCGGATGCTGTGACACTCGAGACAGCCCTTCTCCACAAACCACTTCCGACCCAGCTCCGCCCGGCCAGGCAGCACGTACATCGGGCCCTGGGGCGGGCCGGGCGAGGCCTGCCGGAGATACGCGATGAGGTCGGTCAGTTCCAACGCCGTAAAGGACGGCCGCCGGATCTTGAGCGTCTGCATCGCCTCGGCCATCGCGGGCCCATGATTCCACATCGCGGTAGCCACCTGGATGAACGAGCCCATCTGTCCCAGATAGTCTAGGCGCGGACCGACAACGCCGCCGACACCGGCAACCTGGTGGCAGCGGACGCACTCTTTCTCGGTGAAAAACTGTTTCCCCTTGTCCACGTCGCCCGGGTCGTCGAAGTAGTTGATCGAGGTGAGGAACGCGATCAGGTCACCGATTTCCCGCGGGCTCATGTGCGGCGGCTCGATGCCCTGGGCTCGCATCTGCGCCACCATGCTGGGATAGTGGTTCCAGAATCCCGAGGCCAGGTCGTAAAACGACCGAAGCTGTCCAACCCGGCCCAAGTCCGGCCCGACGTTGCCGCCGAGCCCGTTGATGGCGTGGCAGGTGG
>JABDII010000133.1 GCA_013003805.1 Gemmatimonadales bacterium | reverse complement strand
GTTCTGGCTGGCGGTGAGTCTCTTTCTTTGTGCGACGTTTGCCATGGGCGTCATGGGTCCTGCCAAGCAAGCCTATCTCCACGAGAGCATCCCCTCGGAACAGCGCGCCACTGTGGTCTCCTTCGACTCGCTCGTCGGAAATGCCGGCGGCTTCGTGAGCCAGGGTGGATTGGGATATCTTGCCCGCATCCGCGGCCTGGCCGACGGGTATGTGCTTGGGGGTGTGGCAACTGTGCTCGTCCTGCCGATTCTCGGGCTCCTGCGTTCGCGCGGCGACGCCGCCGACTACATTGCCGGTCGGGAATGCGGCGTCCAGTCACCCAGCGCTGGCCAGGGACTGCCGGAGGCTGGCCTCGTCGATGCAGTCAAGCGTCAGCCGGTTGAGGCGTAGCAGAATCCGGAGGTGGAGATGGCTCGAACGCGATCGCTTTGGTCGGGAGTTGCCGGTGTCACCCTGGTGTCCGTCGGCATGGGCTGCACCGCCGCCTCATCGGAATCCGCGGATCCCATGAAACCGCACGCCCTGATGCCGGTCCCAACCGAGCTGTCGTTTCATGAGGGAAGCCTGTCAATCGACTCGTCGTTCATGGTGGCGCTGTCCGGCCGGCCCGATCCGCGCCTCGACCGAGCGGCGGCACGCCTCATCGAGCGGCTCGCGAAGCAGACTGGCATCCGATTCCTCGCGGGAGTCGGCGGGACACCGGCCGACGCGACGCTGGAGATCCAGGTCGAGGGTACGGCCGGCGCCATCCCCCAGGTGGTAGAGGACGAGAGCTACTCGCTGGAAGTGAGCCGGGACAAGGCCCTCCTGTCCGCTGCTACGCCGTTCGGCGCGTTGCGCGGGATTGAGACCTTCCTCCAGCTGGTCGAGATGGGAGTCGATGGCGCGACCGTGCGTTCCGCCACCATCCGGGATGCGCCCCGTTTTCCCTGGCGGGGGCTTCTCATCGACGTGAGCCGGCATTGGATGCCGGTGGAGGTGATCAAGCGGAACCTGGATGCCATGGCCGCGGTCAAGCTGAACGTGTTGCACTGGCATCTGTCCGAGGACCAAGGCTTCCGGGTCGAGAGCACCCGCTTTCCCAAGTTGCACGAGTTGGGATCCGACGGATGGTTCTACACTCAGGATCAGATTCGCGATGTCGTGGCCTACGCGGCCGATAGGGGCATCCGCGTCGTCCCCGAGTTCGACATCCCTGGCCATACCACGAGCTGGTTCGTGGGACATCCGGAGTTGGCCAGCGCTCCCGGTCCGTATCAAATCGAGCGGCACTTCGGCGTGTTCCACCCGACGATGGATCCGAGCAAGGAGGAAGTGTACGACTTCCTGGACCGGTTCATCGGCGAGATCGCTCCCCTGTTCCCGGATCCGTTCTGGCACATTGGCGGGGACGAAGTCACTGGGAGGCAGTGGGAAAGAAGCCGCCACATCCAGGATTTCATGCGCCGGAACGGCCTCGAGGACAACCACGAGCTCCAGGCCCACTTCAACCGGCGGCTGTACGACATCCTCGCCAAGCACGGGAAGCAGATGGTGGGATGGGAAGAGATTCGCGCACCGGGTTTCCCGCAGGACATCGTGGTTCAGTCATGGCGCGGGGAGGAATCCCTCGCCGAGGCGGTCAGCCTGGGGTACGACGTCATCCTCTCCCGAGGGTACTACCTCGACTTGATACAGCCCGCTGGACTCCATTACGGGGTGGATCCGCTGGGAACCGCGGCGGCCTCTCTCCCACCGGAGCAGCAGGCCCGAGTGCTCGGCGGCGAGGCCTGCATGTGGGCCGAGTTCGTGACCGCTGAGAACGTCGACTCGCGGATATGGCCGCGCGCCGCAGCGATCGCCGAGCGATTCTGGTCGCCGCGAACGGTAACGGATGTGGACGACATGTACCGGCGGCTCGAGGCCGTGAGCGTGTGGCTCGAGTCGGTTGGGGTCACGCATAGAACGAGCTACCCTATCATGCTCCAGCGGCTCACCGGCGACGCTCCCTTCGAGCCGCTCCAGGTCCTGGCCAACGTCGTCGAGCCCATCAAGGAATACCGGCGCCACCGGAACCGGGACTACACCAGTGCGACCCCGTTGGTGCGGTTGGTCGACGCCGCTCGCCCGGAGAGTGATGTCGCCCGTCACTTCAACCGCGCGGTGGACGAATTCTTGGCGGACTCATCCCACGTCACCCGCCGGGACGAGATTCACGACTGGCTGGTCGGCTGGCGGGATCACTATGAACGCCTCGCCCCAATCATTGAGCGGTCCCCAGCACTCGGCGAAATCGGGCCGCTGTCCCGGACGCTGGCTGAGCTGGGTGAGATTGGGCTCCAGGCCCTAGCCGAGATCGAAGGGACGGGCGGAGCAATGCCGGTCGCCCATCCTGAATGGCCGGACCTGCTCGAGCGGGCCTCACAGCCCGTGGCCGAGCTAGATCTCATGGTCGTCCAGGGAGTGCGAATGCTGGTCGCGGCCGCTGTTTCGAGGCAGTAGGCCGGCTTGAATGGCGCAGTGGGAGAACCGAATTCAACATAGGGGCGTTAGGTGGGTGGACCGGCCAGGAG
>JABDII010000089.1 GCA_013003805.1 Gemmatimonadales bacterium | reverse complement strand
CACCCGCACCGTTGCCCGGCCGTATTCCCGCCGAGCGGCCCGGACCACCGTTCCACCGGCCAGGTGGGCGATGAGCTGCATTCCGTAGCAGATGCCGAGCACGGGAATGCCGAGTTCGAGCAGCGCGGGGTCGGCCGTGGGGACGTCTTCGCCATACACAGAGCTTGGCCCGCCGGAGAGGATGATGCCTTTCGGGTTCCACTCGCGGATCCATTCGATGTCGTGGATCGGCGGATGGATTTCCGAGTACACTTGGGCTTCCCGCACCCGCCGCGCGATCAATTGCGTGTACTGGGCCCCAAAGTCGACGATGAGGATACCGTTGTGGTGCATGGTCATCCTGGGAGCGGCAAGCCCGGAGGTGGCTGGCACGGCAGGGTCATGGAGACGACACGGGATCCGGGGTCTCGCCGCGAAGCAGGTCGGCGACGGTTTCTCGTTGCCGAGCCACGCCGAACCGGCCGCCATCCACCAGCACTTCAGCGGCCCGGGGCCGGCTGTTGTAGTTCGAGCTCATAACAAATCCATAGGCACCCGCCCCGAGCACCGCGAGACGCTCTCCCGCCTCGACCGCAGGCATCCGCCGTCCGAGAGCGAGATAGTCGCCCGTCTCGCAGGCGGGCCCGACCACATCAACATCTTCTTCTGGCCGCCCTTGGGTTTCGAGTTCCATCACATGATGGTAGGCCCGATAGAGCGCCGGGCGGAGGAGGTCGTTCATCCCACAATCGAGAACCAGGAATGTCTTGCCCCCGGCGTGTTTGCGGTACTGCACCTCGGTCAGGAGGACGCCGGCATTCCCCACTAGGAACCGCCCCGGTTCGATCACCACCTCGAGCGCGGTCGGTCGAAGTAGCTCGCAGACGGCCTCGCCCACGGCATCAATGTCGATTCCCCCCTCTGAGACGCCATCGTACGGAATACCAAATCCGCCGCCCACGTCTACCACATTCACCGTGTCTATGCCGCTTCGTCGGAGCGCGTCGTTGATCTCGAGCAGACTCCTCACCCCTCGTACATAGGGCTCGACCTCGACCAACTGGCTCCCGAGGTGCATAGCGAGGGAGGACAGTGTGAGCTTGGGATGGCGCTGGATGTAGCTCCCAGCTAGGGCCGCTTGCTCCATTGGAATGCCGAACTTCGCACTCGAATCGCCGGTAGCGATATATGGGTGAGTGGCCGTCGGGATGTCAGGATTTACGCGGAGGCCGAGCGACACTGGGCGATCGAGTTCTTGGGCAATATCCCCGAGCCGAGTGAGTTCCTCCTGGGATTCGACATTGATCTGACCCACCCCGGTCTCGATAGCCTGCCGGAGCTCGGTCGCAGTCTTACCGACTCCGCTAAACACCAACTGCTCTGGGGCGAATCCGGCCGCGAGCGCTCGGTGCATCTCGCCCGCCGACACCAGGTCCGCTCCGGCGCCCAGCTCTTGGAAAAGCCTTAGAATAGCCAGCGAGCTATTGGCCTTGACCGCGTAACAGATCCGGTGAGAAACTCCGGCGAACGCAGCGGAGAGACGGTGATACTGCTCCCGAATGACTTCCGCGTGGTAGACATAGGTCGGAGTCCCAACAGCCTCGGCGATATGCGAGAGTCGGACCCCGCTCATCTGCAGTGACGAGCCCACCCGCGCGAGCCCCGTCTCGGCCACGAGGGCGCTCGTGTTTGGGACTGACGCCCCGTTTGATCTCTTGGGCATCAATATGCCCTGGCCCATATCGCTTCCGCCGTGCTTGGGCTTCCGCACCACACACACGTGGACGGAGGCGTGTCGGATCGGAATTCGTCGTCCGGCAGAACGCGTATTGTCGCCTTGGTCTGATCCTTGATAGTCTGTTCACATTCCGCCGACCCACACCAGCCGGCATACACGAAGCCCCCGCCTCCTTCCAGATAGCCAATGAACTCGTCCTTCGTCGCGCCCCGCAGGCTGTTGGCCTCACGCCGTTCCCGGGCCGTTTCGAGGAGGCTCCGTTGGATCGCCTCGAGTTCAACACCAACGCGATCGGCCGCGGCGTCCCGCGGAATCGACTCCTTCCCACCGATACGGCGGGCAAGCATCAGGGTGCCCGCCGCGATGTCTCGTGGGCCGATCTCGATTCTGAGCGGGACGCCTTTCCCTTCCCATTCGTAGTATTTGGCCCCTGGCTTGAGACCGTCTCTCGCATCGAGATGGACTCGGAAGCCGTTTGCGGCAAGTTCCTCGCGCAGGTCGTGAGCGACCTCGAGGACCACACTCCGTTCCTCGTCCTTCCGATAGATCGGGACGATGACCACCTGGTACTGGGCGAGCTGTGGAGGAGCTACCAGGCCGGCGTCGTCACCATGGGTCATGATGAGCCCACCGATCAGCCGGGTGGACGCTCCCCACGAGGTGCTCCAGACGTAGTCCAGACCGCCCTCGGCCGTTTGGAACTGCACGTCGAAGGCTCGAGCGAAATTCTGACCGAGATTGTGGCTGGTCGCCGCCTGGAGCGCCTTATTGTCTTGCATCAGGCCTTCACAGGCATAGGTCCGGACGGCTCCGGCGAACCGCTCGCTATCCGTCTTGAGTCCGGTCACCACCGGCATCGCCATGTGGTCTTCCATGAACACGCGGTAGATCTTCAGCATCTGAAGCGCTTCCGCCTCAGCCTCGTCCGCAGTTGCATGCGCGGTGTGCCCCTCCTGCCAGAGGAACTCCGTCGTGCGAAGGAACAGCCGTGTGCGCATCTCCCAGCGTACCACGTTGCACCACTGATTGATGAGCATAGGAAGGTCGCGCCAGCTCTGAATCCACTTCGCAAAGCTCGCATAGATGATGGTCTCAGACGTTGGCCTGACCACGAGCGGCTCTTCGAGCTCCTTGCCTCCGCCCTGCGTGACCACGGCCGTTTCGGGGGCGAATCCTTCGACGTGTTCCGCCTCACGGGCGAGAAAGCTCTGAGGGATGAAGAGCGGAAAATACGCGTTCTGATGACCCGACTCCTTGAACATCCGATCCAGCGCAGCCTGCATGTGCTCCCAGATGGCGTAGCCGCCCGGCCGAATGACCATGCACCCTCGTACCGGGCTGTAGTCCGCCAGCTCGGCGCGAGCAATCACATCGGTGTACCAAGTGCTAAAGTCTTCCGCGCGTGGTGTCAGTCCCTTGTCGTCCGCCATAGACGCGTCGCTTCCGCGAGAAGGTTAGGATGTCGGAGCCGGGGACGGTCCGGCGGCACTCGACTCGGTGAGTAACCGGCTGATATCTTCGACGATCGCATCACGGGCCACGGCGCGCTGCGATCCATCGGACAGCGTCTTGAGGACAACTTCGCCGCGCTCACGCTCGTCGGGTCCCATCACGACCGCATATCGCGCTCCCCGGCTGTCCGCCACGCGAAGTTGCTTCCCGAGCGCAGCAGCACGGAAGCTGTACTCGACCCGGATGCCTCGCTCCCTGAGTG
>JABDII010000066.1 GCA_013003805.1 Gemmatimonadales bacterium | reverse complement strand
GTCAGATCCACAGTACGGTACCCGTCGCCGTTGATGTTGATGCGAAACTGGCGTTGGTTGGCGCCCAGCAACGGATTCCCATCTACAATGATCTCTGCGCTTTCACTAAAGCCGTTCAGTTGGTTGGAGTTGGCAGTGTTTACCGACACTCGTACATAGGTGGATCCGCTGTTGACAACGGACTCGACGTAGTTCGGGTCGCCCGGATTCATGCTCAAATCCGCGTACGTCTCGAGTTCGAGCGGAGGCTCGTCAGGCTTCGGATTGTCCTGGTAGACTCTGAGATTGAATTGATTGGACGAATCCGAGGCTGCGGCGGCAGCGACAGTCACCATGATGGTATTGCCCCAGGCACCGGGGGACGACGCTGTGAAAGCGAGACTGTCTTGCGCCGCCGTACCCCGATCCAACACCGTGACGCTCGCGGTCTGCGCTCCCGGCGCCACACGCACGACATAGCAAGCTGCGCCGCCATTGTTAAAAAACTGGTAGACCGCATGCGCCAAGAAGCGCCCGCCATCGAGGAACTCGCCATACTGAACCTGGAAGTCGGTGAAGCTAAATATCTTGACAGCCTCACCGATCGGGCCACGCTCAGCCTCCCCGAAGAATGCTGCAGTAGACGTACCCGCAGCTTGGATCGGGCGCACGCCACTAGGGATTTCCTCTACGTAGACACCTGGAGCCGTTAGCGTCGCCATCGTAAACTCCTTCGTACCCAGTTATGACATTCATGCGGCCTGCTCGTGTTATCGTCCCGCCGAGCAGCCGTGCGGACTCCGTCTACCGCTCGCGGATCGAGATTATCGATCGCGCTTCGTGTCCATGGCCTCCAAAACTGTCACGCGTTCCTCGTCCCGGGAGATGAAATCCCGCAGCGCCTCGAGCGGTGTGGATCTGATATGCTCGATTGCCTCGCGGGCGGTCATGTCTCTTGAGTGTTCGAGTTTCCCCCTTCGGACTTTCTTGGAACCTGCCTCCAGCAATGCAACTAGGTGCTTGTCCTCCAGGCTCTTGATTCTACGGTTGCCCTTGACCTCCACCTCCTCGACGCCTTCGACCACCTCTCCTGGTGCCAGATGTCGCGTAAGGCCACTGTTGAAACGCAACAATACCCGCCCTTCGGACTCATTCTTGATGGTGAGGGACATCACGTACCTCCAATGATTTCTTGGCTCCCTTGTTGCCACCGGAGTCTACGCCACACCGGCGCTCGCTCTTCTCTACCTCGACCTTGAAGACTCCGCGGCCCTCACGGCTGAGCGAATCGTGACGATCAACTCCTCCACAGACTCATGCGTCACGGGCGTAGCCTGTGACCGCCGCTCGTACAGCAGTGCCTTGCGATTGTCGAAAACAACCGCGAGGATCTTGAGATCCGAAAACTCGCTGAGAAGGTGACTGCACTCGCCCGGTAGTCCACCCTTCCTCGCACCGATCGCGATGGCCTCTGGTTTCGTTCTGCGCACTTCGACCAGCAGGCCCATCCCACGCTCACACGGAGCTCCTACAACCTCCATGTCTGACTGCGCTGCGATCGCGCGTCTGAACTCATGGTACAGAGGCGGCTGCATCTCGCCCAACAGAATCCGGATAGGTTCCGCCACCCCCGTCTCTTCCCCTCGACTGCCTGTCGAAGTGCGGGTGGTAACCAACAACGATGCCGTACTTGATAATCCAACAGGGGGGACGACGAAATAGGTCAGACGATTCGATTATGACCTAGATCCAGGCGCGATGGTGTGGGGGCTAAAAGGGACTGTTCGACGACAAACCCGGGAAGAAAGAACTAGACTGTTCGGTCTCGGATGGCAGCACCTTGTCGTCTCAAACCGATGCGACCCATGCCCTTGGGCCGCATTAGCGCCGCGGCCTGGCCACGTCGCTGAACGTGGAGCTTCTCCAGGATACTATGGACATGGTTCTTGACGGTCGAAACCGCCATGGTCAACTCACGGGCAATCTCCTTGTTGGAAAGACCTTCATCGATGAGCCGGACGATCTGCTCCTCACGCGGAGTAAGACCCGAAGCCTCAGCCTGAGGAGCCTGTCGCGAAGCTACCAGCTCAGGCTTGATCACCGCGCGATGCGCTGCCCCGTGCACCGCCGAGATCACGTCATCGAGTGAGGCGTCATGGAGGACAGAGACTGCGGGCTCGCTGCAGTCGCCCAACGCAACGACTCGTGTCTTCGCACACGATCCTACGACTGCACCGACGAGTCCCTCGCTACCCTTCATCTGCATGCTCACGAGCACCACGTCGGGTTCGAGGTCCTGAACCATGGCCAGGGCAGACGCTGGGTGAGCGGAAGTTCCGACTACAATCAGCCCGGCCCGCTCCATGAATACGTGAGCAAGACACTGGCGCAAGAGCCGGCCATCGTTGACTACGAGCACTCGGATCACGATACTCTGGGACGCGCTGGGGAGACGTCGGCGCACTGAAATTGAACGGGGACGGACACTATAAAGACACCCTGTGAAGTCCGGTGGCTCGGATCGACACGAAGCCGACCATTCCATGCATCAGCCCACAGCATCTCGATGCAAGCCGCTATTCTACAACATATGTTGCACCAGTCCCTTGGCAAGCCAGCCTGCCCGTGTATCCGGAGGCATGTCTCGATCTTAGGGTTTTCCCTAGTCCTGGTCCCCACCGCGAGGGCCGAAAGCAAGTGCCGGGACACCAACACCCTACGCCAGTACAGGGTCGGCAGCCGTCGAGCTCCTCCCAAGAGTTACTCTGTGCGTGACGGATTCTCCACGCTTCGCAGGATCTCCTTCCCCAGCGCGATTCATACTCCGCAGGACCAACCGAGAACCTTCTCAGGTATGGACCCGGCAACGGAGAAGATGTTCTTTCCTTCGCCCTCATAGTGCTTGAACGCCGTGATGATCTCCATCACGTTGTCGCCGGTCAGATCGAGCACGGCGGCCACCCGATGGACCACGGGTCCACAGAAGGTGCAGCCGTCCGAATAGTAGTCTTCCCCAAGGAGGAAGGTCGCGACGGTGTCGGCGATCACTCTTCTCAGTGCGACGAGCGAATAGCCCCCTCGGGGTGCGTTGGGCGACAGACTATCGAGGTTGGAGGAGCTCACAATCACCTCTTCAACGCCGTCGCCTTCCAGGTCAAGCCGGAGGATCTGGGTAATTCGAATCTCGACGGTCGCGATTTCATGGGTATGCAGCACAGTGCGTACGGCGTCCCGATAGGTCTCTTGGTCGGTGGATTGGACCATAGGGACCCTCGGTAGGGCATCCCACTGGGCCCCGAGAGCGATGACGGCCTCTTGCCCCCCCGGCCGGGGAGACACGTCCATGCTC
>JABDII010000578.1 GCA_013003805.1 Gemmatimonadales bacterium | reverse complement strand
ATCCCCAACACGATCACCATCTGAGAATTCCGGAGGTGTGCCATGGTTTACCCTACCCCACTGGTTGATGCCTGAGACGAAGGTATCAGCATTCCCTCTCTCGCATGAGAGGGGGATGAAGCGGGTGTGAAGAGGGGAGTAGGGAGTAGGGAGTAGGGGGTAGGGAGTAGGGAGTAGCAAAAGCTCGCCGCCAGTAGGAGGTACGAGTCGGAAATCGCCGCAGCCTGCCAGACTCAGGAGGCGGTTAGGGTTCTGCAGAATCTTGCAAGAGGCTAGCTAAGTCCTTGCCCTCATGGGGAATCACGTTCTCGGCATCCCAATTGCCGCGATTGAGCCGGGGCTCGGTGGGCGAGCCCGATTGTTTTGGGTGCAAATCGTGGTCTTTCGGAACGGGAGGTTGGGCAAATGTCGAAGCGCCGGATGCTGGTGAGGACCCTGCCGATGGCCGTTCTCCTGGCCATCTTCGCGAGCCCGCTAGTGGCTCAGGGGAATTCGAAGAAGGGCTACGAGATCACGCCAGATCGCGCTGCAACCGTCGTCCGCGAGGTCTTGGTCAAGGACGGATTCAACGTGGTGCGGATAGAGCAGGAAGAGGACGCCCAGGTCGTCTACTACCGCCGTGGCAACATGGGCAAGGGCAAGGGAAAGGGACCGCTCCGGAAGATGGTCATCCGCCGCGTATCGAATCGCGTCGTGTTCGAGGAGACCCCGTCGGACATCATGGTGAACATCGAGCTCAAGCTGAGGCTCTAGGTGGCAACCCCGGAGGGACACATGATCGTCAGCGGACAAGTCAAGAAGAAGAACGCTAAACGAAGCCGCACGATGCTGATCCTGTTGGCCGCCCTACTCACGGCCGTGACCCTGTACGGCTACTATCTGGGGAGAAGTATTGTGGCGCCATAGTTGGTTGCTAGTCATTAGTCCGAAGTCCCAAGTCTGTCGCCTCACGACTTGGGACTCTCGTCTTCCTACTCCCCACTCCCTACTCCCTACTCCCTGTTCGCAACTCACTCAATCACAAACGTCACCGTGAGGTTGAAGCTGAACGCCTCCGGCCCGCGATAGGCCCCTCTGATAGCCTGGATGGTCTGGGCATCGGTGGCGAGGATCTGGACCCCAACTACTGAGGTCTGGCTGGGATTGCCCGGCATCCCTCCGGGGAACGACCACTGGCGATAGCGATACCGCAGGTTGGCATAGGTGAAGTCCAGCCCACCAGGCAGATGCTGCACCAGGGCGGGCGGCGGCTGGGCCCACACGCCCGATGGCGGCCACGCGTTGTGCGTGGCGTAGTAGTCGAACACGGCATGGCGGATGGCGTTGAAGTCGCCGATCACGTGGGCCGCATCGGCCCGGCGTCGCACATCTCGAAACTTCGGGACCGCGATGTTCGCCAGGATCCCGATCAGAATCACGACCACCAGCAGTTCTATCATGGTGACACCGCGGCGGTTCACTGTCGTGTCCTCTCGATGAGGTTCACGAGGGCCGCTCGGTAGGCTCCGAGATCCTGCCCATTCTGATAGACGATCGCGCCACCGGTCAGGTTCGCCGTGAGCATGTAGGAAGTATCCTTAGCCCGATACTCTATGCCCTGCTCGTCGAGTCCCACCGCCTCGAGCGAGGGCGGCAGCAATCCAGTCGAGTCACGGTATTCCTCGACGCCGTGCACGATCAGATAGATGAGGCCCCGCGCGGCGACGGCTTCTTCGGCAGGGTTATGAGGACCGGTTGCCCGGGCGGCACGCAGGTTGGCCGCCGTCAGGCCAGCCAGGAGAATGGCCAGGGCGATGACGAAGCGTCGACGGGGTTGTCGTTCGGTCCGGGTGCGGGCCATACACGACCTCAGCTGCTCAGGAACCGTAGGATCCCCAAAAAGCAGCAAAGATCGAGCCTTAAGTAGCTTCGGCTACATAGAGTTAGGGTTTTCCATAGGCGCGAGCGACACACGCAGGTGTGGACCCGGCCCGGGCGTTTTCACTTGGTTCTCCGTCAGGCTGCCCCGGCGAGAAGGCCCAGGCAGTATGAGAGGGCGGCGAGGAGTGCTGCGATGGTTCGAACATGGTTCCAGACGGTCCACTGGCGAAGGTAACGATCCCAGGTATCTCGCTCTCCGACCTGGTCGGGGGAGAGGGCGGCCAGCTCGTCGTTCAAGGGGACGTTCCGAACCCCGGTGACCAGGAACGTGCCGACCAAGTAGAGCACTGCGCCGCCCAGGTGGAACAGGGACGCGCGGGTCCCCCACTCGAGGACGGCGACCACGACCATCCCCAGCGAGAGCACGGCTGTGCCGATGAAGACGCCCAGAAACGACCGGTTGATCACCACGACGTTGATCGACTGCATAGCCGCGACGCCCTCGGTCGCAGGAAGCCGCGCCAGGGCCTTCATGACGAAGCTCGAGAACGCGAAGAAGACGCCCGCCACCAGCGCCGACCCCAGCAGAGCCGCGATCGAGAGCGCCAAGATGAGCTGATCCATTGCGCGCCTTACTCCTCTCTCGCCAGCCTATAGATCAACACAGCCGCCCGCTTGATCATGATCGGCAGTGACGACAGATCCACCGACTCGTCGACGGTATGGCCGCCTTGGCCCACGATGCCGAGCCCGTCGAGCGAACCTAGTACCAGAGAGGAGGCGAAGGAGACGTCGGCCGCACCACGGCGGCTCGGGTCGACCGCCTCGACCGGACCGTACGACAAGTCACGACTCACCCGATCGAGCTTAGTGAGCACGGCCAGGTTTCCATCGGAGGGCGCCATGGCCGGATAGGAATCCTGGAACGTGATCTCCGCCGAAGTGCGCGGGAGATGGTTCGACACAATGCCGCGCATGCGTTCCTTGGCGCGCTCGCGCTGTTCATTGGAGATGAACCGCAGGTCGCCGGCCACGAGAGTCGATTCCGCAACCACGTTGGTCTTACCGAACGCGGTACCGCGGCTCTGCATGAGGTCGTAGGTGATGGCGGTGCCGCCCACGATCATGCCGGGATTGAAAGTGAGGTACTCTTCGCCCAATTCTTCGTGGAACCGGTGGAGAACGCGGGCCGCCTCGTAAATGGATCCGCTCCCCACGGCGCCACGAAAGATCTGTGAGGAGTGCCAGGGTGTCCCCCTGACCTTGAGGGTCCAACCCGTGAAGCCCCGCCGCGCGATGGTCGCGGTACCGGTACCGATCCCTGCCTCGAACCCCAGCGCGTAGTCGCTCTGGCGCGCCGCGTCGATCAGATGCACCCGGGCCGAATCCACGGGCTCGCCGGGGTCCTCTTCATCTCCCGTCATCACGACGATGATGTTCAAGCTATCGAGCACGCCCGCCGCCTCGAGCGCCTTCAGGGCGTAGACAATCACCACGTCTCCGCCCTTCATGTCCTCGGTGCCGGGACCGATTGCGCGGGAGCCGAGCCGGCCGAACTCCTGGAAAGGGCTATCCCGTTCGAATACGGTATCGAGGTGGCCGATCAATAGTACCGTCTTGGGAGACCCTCCCTCGCGAAAGGCCACCAGGTGGCCTGCCCGATTGACCCCTGTCTGATCGACCAAATCCGAGAGGAACCCCAGCGAGTCGAGCTCCGCCTGGAAGACGCGGCCCACCTCGCGCACCCCTTCGAAGTTCATGGTGCCGCTGTTGATGTTGGTGGTACGGCCGAGCAACGCGATAGCGTCTTCCACGTGGTGATCAACGTAGGTTGCGATTCGCTGCTCGGTGGGAGTGAGGCCCTGCGCGAAGGCTTGGACCCCGACCACGAGAGTGAGAGCAAGGCAGAGGAGGGAACGGAACATTGATTGATAGTCTTTAGTCTTGAGTCTTACGACTTGCGACTGCCTTCTTCGGCTTCCACGTCTTGGCGTGCGGTTGGTAAATCGTCTTCTCGGCCCAGCCCTCCCGCCTGATCCAATCCTCGAGCGAGGTCAGCCGGACCTCCGGAAAGCGCTCTTTGAGACGCGGGATGTCGGCCTCGTAGCCGTGCCGATTGAACCACTTGTACATGAGTGCCACGTCCGGGCCGCCGCCGAGCCGGATCATGAGAAGCGGGATCCGCATGAACTTGACGGGGCGGCCCATGACCCGGGTGAAGGTGGCAGCGATCTCGAGGTTGGTCAGCTCGTCGCCAGCGATCTCGATCGCCTGGCCGATCATCTCGTCGCCCCGGTCGAACACCGCCGCGGCAAACGCGCCGATGTCATCCACCGCGATCAGTTGATAGGGCTTGTCGGCGCGGACCCCATCGAGGAAGCGACCCTTGAGGATCCCCTTCTCGACCTGGGGCATGTAATAATTCTCCATGAAGGAGACCGGCCGCAGGAAGGTCGCCGGAAGGTGCAGCTTCCGGATGTACTGCTCCAGCACCCATTTGGTCTCGAAGTGCGGCACACCCGTGGCCCGCTCGGCGCCACCCACCGAGGTATACACAAAATGCTTGACCTCGACCTGCTTGGCAGCTTCGGCCAGCGCCCGACCCTGCCGCACCTCCCCGTCCAGGCCGGCCACCCACCAATCCTGCAGGCTGAAGACGCCGTGGACGCCCTCTACCGCCCGCGTTAGCGACGCAGGGTCATTGTAGTCTCCCTGCACTACCTCGGCTCCACGCTCCGCGAGCGCCCGGGCAGCCGGCGTATCGGGATTCCGAGTGAAGGCCCGGACCGGCCACCCGCGCTCCAGGAGATGGCGCGCCGTGGCACCGCCCTGCCGACCGGTGGCGCCGGTGACCAGCACCGGGCCTCGAGTGTGATTCGACATCGCGCTCCTGGTGTGCTGGGCTATCCGCTATCAGCTATCGGTCGTTGGAGGTCGGCATTGCAGAGACTGATAGCTGATACCTGGCGGCCTTCTTTTGATCTCTCCTCACATCCGGCTTAGCTGTTTGCCCTATTCATAACTCACATCGCTGGAACCGGCGCATCCGTGTTCCAGATGTCACTCACGCAGAGCCATGAACCGTCGGCCTGGCGCTCGTAGATGGCGTGCCACTTCCCGACCATGTTCATCAGTTCGCCTTCGGCCGGGCCCACATCGAAGGAGTAGGAGCCTCGCGCATAGGCCAGATTGCCCTGGCCATCGATGAGCTGAGTCGTGAGGGTGAGGTTGGTCACCGCTGGCAGGGCTTCCGCGTACGCCAAGATGGCGTCTTTACCTTGATACATGGGCTCATTGGGCGGCATCCGGACGGCATCGTCGGCGTAGTAGCCAATGTACGTCGCCCAGTCCTTGGCGGTCACGGTCGTTCCGTAGCTTTCCAGCATGCCGCGGATCGTCGCCATGTCCTGCTCGCTCAACGCGGCTGGCATGGCGGGAGCCTCAGCGGCTGGCTGACAGGCGGCGACTGCAAACGCGAGAGCAGCACCAGCGAAGAGACTTCGAGAAAGCATGGATCCTCCTTTGTGTAAGCCATCAGCCATTGGCTAGGCGCAAATCTATGGCTGGAACGAGATTCTGCCAATTGCAGCTAGCTCCCCCGCCCTTCAATCCATACCTTGCCATGAATGAGCACCGACCTGAAGCAGGAGCTCCAGGCCAGCCTGGGCGACGCCTACCGGATCGAGGAGGAGCTCGGTGGCGGGGGGATGAGCCGAGTCTTCCTCGCAACCGAGACCGCCTTGGATCGGAAGGTGGTGGTCAAGGTGCTGCCGCAGGAGTTGGCAGGTGGGGTCAACATCGAGCGGTTCAAGCGTGAAATCGCTGTTGCCGCTCGACTGCAGCATGCCCACATCGTGCCGCTCTTGACCGCAGGCGATGCGAATGGGCTCCCCTATTTCACCATGCCTTACGTGGAAGGAGAGTCCCTCCGCACCAAGCTTACCCGGGGCGGTGAGCTCTCCGTCAAGGAAACGGTTCAGATCCTGCGCGAAGTGACCCTCGCCCTGGGATACGCGCATGATCAGGGCGTGGTGCACCGCGACATCAAGCCAGACAACATCCTGATCTCCGGTGGTTCCGCCATGGTGGCCGACTTCGGCGTGGCCAAGGCGTTGTCCTCTTCTGCGACCGAAGGGAGCCAGGGCCGTCTCACCTCACTCGGCATTGCGTTGGGCACTCCTGCCTACATGGCGCCCGAACAGGCCGCGGCCGATCCGACCACCGATCACCGAGCGGATATCTATGCCCTGGGAGCCGTGGCGTACGAGATGCTGACCGGCTCGCAGCTGTTCAGCGGCCGCTCACCCCAGGGCATGCTCGCGGCGCATGTGACGCTCGAGCCCGAAGCGGTGAGCAAGATCCGCCCGACGGTACCGCCGCTCCTGGCCGACCTCGTGATGAGCTGCCTCGCGAAGCGCGCAGCCGACCGGCCCCAAGCGGCGGATGAGATACTCCACACGCTGGACGCGCTGGCCACGCCGAGTGGAGGGATGGACCCGACCGCCGCGGCGCGCACCGCGGAGGCGGCAGCGCCGCGGTTCAATCGTTCCATGATCTACGCCGCCGCCGCGGTGGCCATCCTCGTCATCGTGGTCGGAGTCCTGAACCTCATGCGTGATGGATCCGGTGGAGGAGCCGCCGCAGGACGCACGGTGCTCGCGGTTCTTCCGTTCGAGAACCTGGGCCCTGCTGAGGAGCAGTACTTCGCCGATGGTTTGACCGAAGAACTCACTAGTCGCCTGAGTCGGGTATCGGGACTGAGCGTGATCGCGCGGAGCAGTGCGTATCAGTACCGCGCCTCGGGCCTGACCGCGCCTGAGTTCGGGCAGGAACTCGGTGCCGAGTACGTGCTCGACGGTTCGGTGCGCTGGGCCGGGGCCTCAGACGGGGCGAGTCGGGTACGGGTGTCGCCGGCGCTGATCAAGGTGTCGGACGGGACCGAGGTCTGGAGCGAGCCCTACGAGTCGGTGTTGGCCGATGTCTTTCAGCTCCAGTCAGACCTCTCGGAACGGGTGGCGCTGGCACTCGAGGGATCGCTCCGCACCGCCGATCGCGAGGCGTTGCAGCGGGCGGCTACAACCGACCTCGACGCCTACAATCTCTACACCCTGGGTCGCTTCCACTGGCGCACGCGGCTCGGCCCCGATTTGGTGCAGGCCGCCGAGTTCTTCCAGCAGGCCGTCGAGCGCGACCCGGGCTTTGCCCGGGCCTACACCGGGTTGGCCGACACCTACGCGCTCTTCCCGTACTACAGAGTCCGGACGATCCCCAGCGATGAGGCCTACGCTCGTGCCAGAGACGCCGCCAATCGAGCCCTCCTGTTGGACAGCACGCTGGCCGAGGCGCATGCGTCGCTCGGCAATGTGGTGAAGGAAGCCGACTGGAATTGGAACGAGGCGGAGAGACACTACCTACGCGCCATCGAGCTGGATCCCGACTACGCCACGGCGCATCAGTGGCTGGCCGAACTGTACTACGTCCTGCAGCGATTTCCGGAATCCCTGGTCGAGGCAGAGCGCGCCCACACATTGGACGCGCTCTCGCCGGTGATCAACTTCGTGCTGGGCCGCTCACTTCAGGCCTCCGACCGGTTCGCCGAGGCGGTGGCGGCGGCCCAGCGAGCTAGAGAGCTCGGAGGAGACACAGGGAACGCACTCTTCAATCAGATCGACGCCTACGCTGACGCCGGGCGGCCCGACGGGGCGTACGCGCTGTTTCAGGAGTGGTGGCAGATCAGCCCATTTAACACCGGGTCCCAGGAAGGAAATGCGCTCGCCGCCGAGATCTATCGCCTCATCTTCGCGGCCCACACGGACACCACGCTGCGAGCATCGCTTCGGCAAGCGGTGGCCCAGGTGCCTGACCTGTGGGGCACATCGGTCGATTCCATCTCATGGCAGGATCGAGTCTGGTTCTACTGGGGGCTCGGGGAGAACGAAGCGCTGGCGGCGACCCTCGCGGAGGCCGCTCGGGGAGGCAGTGCCGTGATCGATCCGCTATTCCTATCCTTTGGCGCCTGGTACGAGCGGGTGAAGCACAATCCGCGGTTTGTAGCGCTTCGGAAGGAGTCTGGGTTGGAATGAAGAGCGATCGGCTATCCGCGAAGCTACAGCTGTTAGCGCCTACGCAATCCATCCTGCGATTCTATACCCCGCCCCCGCCACCACAGCCGTCAACACGAAGCCCCACACCATGTCCACTACCGCGACGACCGGCGGAAAGCCCTTGAGCGTTGCCAAGTTGGTCAGATCGTAAGTGGCGTAGGCGATCATGCCGAACAGGCCGCCGAGCAGTACGGCATGCCGGAACGAAGCCCGCTCGAGCGCGGGCAGGACCGCGAACAGTAGGATCCCACCAACGAAGATCAGGTAGAACAGGATCGCGGCACCCCAGCGCACGTCCGGGCGCAGGAGCTCTCCGAGATAGCGCTGGTAGAACCCCTTGGCCGCTACCCCCAGCCAGACCATATCGATGGCGAGGAAGACGACGAGGGTTGCAAAGTAGAGTTTGATGAATGCGGCAGTGGTCACGGGGCACCCTCAGTGTGAAGGAGGATCGGAAAACGCGGCACAGGCTGGGTTTCCCTCGACAGAGGATGCGCGTAGAATGGCGGGATGGCCGACGCAAGAGAATCGTTCGACTACGAACGGGAAGAGGACTCGAAGTACTCGGCCCTGTACAAGGAGGGCTACGGCGCCGGCCCAGTCGCGAGGTTGCTGAAGTGGGCGCGGTCCTCCGGAGTGGAGCTGGCCGGCAGCAAGACCATCGACTGCGGGTGCGGGAGGGCGACCCTGCTGACGGATCACGGCATCGCCTTCTCCCGCTACGTCGGCGTGGACATCTCGGCCTATCAGATCGAAAAGCTGAAGGGCGCCGTGGCACGACCCGAGGTGCGATTCGTTCACGGCTCGCTCGACGATCTTCCCTTCGAAGGTGGAGCCTTCGACTTCTCTTGGTGTTGCGACGTCATGGAGCACATCCCGCCCTTCCGTGTCGGACCCATGTTGAGGGAGATCATCCGAGTCTCGGATCGATCGCTCTTCAGCATCTCGACGCGGCCTTCAGTCATACTCGACGCTGAGGGGCGCAATCTCCATCTCACCGTCAAGCCTCGACGTTGGTGGATGTCGAGGATCGATGAGTACGGCGATGTCGTTCGCAGCAAGAACCTGTGGCTCAAGAAGGCCTGCTACTTCTTGGTCCGCCGCCGTAGCTGACTCCCGGTCGCCGGGCTCTCGCGCCGCGCCTCGGCACCCCAGTTCGAGACGAAGGTGGCGGGTCATGGGGCACCTCAGTGTGATGGAGGATCAGAAAACGTCATCGCCTCGACTGCGCGGCTCAAGAGTGCGTCCGCGATCTCGTCCCACCGCTCTGCCGCCTTCCCGCCGGGCTCCAGGTCGGCAAGCGCAAGTCCGCGGTCCTGTAAGTCTTCAAAGTAGATGATCATGAGCTCGTTTCGGGCCGGATCATCCAGCAGCCACACGAGCCGCTGCCGCATGACGTCGGGTCCGAGACTGTACCCATGCTGTTGCAGGAACTCGAGCGCGCCCCTGAAATCCGAGCCCGATCGCTCCTCGTCCATCCTGATTTCGAAAAATCGGCCATCATGATGAAACGGGTGCCCGCCGATGTCCATCACGGGATAGCGCGAGTAGTTGTAGGTACCTGGATCGTTCGGACGTTTGCCCTCGAATTGAACCCACAACATGCGCCGGAGCCGGGATCCATCCGCGTCAACGAAGAAATGCTGCTCAGCATCGGTCCTTCCGAACAGCACTAGTGACTGGGTCCCGACATACGTAAGCGTCGAATCGACTGCAATTCGTACAGCCGGCAGCTCGGCTGAGATCAGCACGTTCTCGCTGACAGGGCGTTGAGCTTCGCTGCCCCAAGGCGTGACGAGAGTGATTGCCAATCCAGCGGTCACGTGTCGGGTCACAGACATGCAGTGTATCTCCAACAGGGAACAACTCACACTGCACGGAACGAAAAGCGCGCGCACAATTCGAGGATCTAGCGCGCGCCTCCTGCAAGTGCCCCGTTGTTATCGCGCGGCGACCTTGAGTTGCGTCAGCGTCTCCGGGGCGGCGTTTGCCTCGGTGGACTTCAAGTACGCATGCGGGTCGTGCATGATCGCGCCTTCGGGCAGATGCCGATAGAGCGGCCCCAGTTCAGACTGTATCCGATTCTGATAGAACTCGTGGAGTTGGTCGGACTCACCATCCATGAAC
>JABDII010000043.1 GCA_013003805.1 Gemmatimonadales bacterium | reverse complement strand
AATCAGACGAGAGGCTGTTTCCGTGGAGGCCAATATTGTTGAGGGATATGCCCTCGATACCAAAGGCCTCTTTCGCCGCCACCTAAGAATCGCATTTGCCTCCGCCGCCGAAGTCGAATCCCTCAGCGCCCTGGCGTCAGAACTCGATTATCTATCCCCCCAAGCCGCGGAACAGATAGTCGACGCAGCTGGACACGCAATGCGTCTCATCATTGGCCTGCTCCGCTCCCTCCACTGAATTGCCTACACTCCTGGGGTCCCTACCTCCTACCTACTGTCTCTCTCACCACCTCGAGATCACCACCTTCTTGTCGGTAAAGAACTCGATCGAGTCGGAGCCGTGCGCTTTCAGGTCGCCGAAGAACGACCCCTTGGTGCCGCCAAACGGGAAAAACGCCATGGGAGCTGCGACCCCGATGTTGACTCCGATCATGCTCACCCCAACCCGATAGCGGAACTCACGTGCCGCTCTGCCGCTCGTGGTAAAGATCGAGGTCGCGTTCGCGAAGCCGGAGCGCTGGATCATCTCGACTGCCTCATCCAGATCGCGCACGTTGGTGACCGAGGCGACCGGGCCGAAGATCTCCTCCTGCCCGATGGTCATGTCCGGCTCGACCCCGTCAAACACCGTGGGCCCCACGAAGTGTCCCTCGGGATACCGGTCGACGGTTCGGCCCCGACCATCGAGCAACAGCTTTGCGCCGTCGGCCTCACCGGCATCGACATAGGAAAGGACCTTCTCTTTGTGGCGTTGGGACACCACGGGCCCCATGGTGACGCCCTCGTCCATGCCGTTGCCGAGCGTTAAGTTCGAGGCCGCATTGAGCAGACCATCGCGGAACGGCTCGTAGGCCTTTCCGGCGGCGACGACGACACTTCCAGCAAGACATCGCTGCCCGGCGCACCCAAAGATTGATTCAGTCACGTTGTCGACGCTCCGGCCCAGGTCGGCGTCTGGCATGACGACGATGTGATTCTTGGCCCCTCCGAGGGCTTGCACCCGCTTTCCGTGCTGGGCGGCCTCCCGGTACACGTGCTGAGCCACGGGCGAGGAGCCGACAAAGGAAATCCCCGCAATCCCGGGATGGGCGAGGAGCGCATTCACCGCATCCTTCCCACCGTGAACCAGGTTCAACACGCCAGGCGGGATGCCCGCTTGGTGGGCCAGCTCAATCATCCGCGTAGGGGAGAACGGGACCTGCTCGCTGGGTTTCAGGATGAACGTGTTGCCGGTCGCGATGGCGTAGGGCCAAAACCAGAGCGGGACCATCGCCGGGAAGTTGAACGGCGTTACCCCGGCAAAGACGCCGAGCGGCTGGCGGATGTACTCGCAGTCGATCCCGGCGGCAACGTCTTCCAGCGTTCGCCCCATCATCAGGGTGGGGATGCCGCACGCGTGCTCGACGTTCTCGATGCCTCGCCGGACCGAGCCACGCGACTCGCTCAGGATCTTTCCGTTCTCGCGGGTAACCGTCTCCGATACCTCGTCGAAATGCTCCTCGAGGAGGGCCTTGAAGGCGAAGAGGTAGCGCGCCCGCACCACGGGTGGAACTTCGCGCCAGGTCAGGAACGCGTGCTGGGCCGCGGCCACTGCCTGGTCCACGTCACTCGGCGTCGAGAGCGGGACCTGCCCCAGCTGCTCACCCGTGGCAGGGTTGGTGATATCGAGGTACTCGGTGGCGCTCGGGCGAACCCACTCGCCGCCGACGTAGTTTCGGAGGGTTGTCGTCGTCGTGGTTGCCATTGGACCGTTCCGAAATGAGAAGGACCGGCCGCGTCGGTTTCACGGGACCGGTCCTTCACAAGCTGAAAGCGTGGGGAAAGGTTGTCAACCTCTTGCGGCAGAAAGGTTTGTCCCCGACGGGCTGGCACCGCTCATGGGGCCACGATCCGGTAGACCGACCCTCCGGAGGCGACCACGTACAGCTCCCCAGCCGCATCCTGGCCAAAGCTCGTGATGGACCCCCCCGGAGCCAGGCTGGTCCACTCGGTACGCTCGACCGCCTCACCGCCCTGGATCCTGAAACTCCGGACCCACCCCTCACAGAAATCGGCATAGAAGTACTGGCCGACGAGGGCGGGGATGGCTGACCCTCGGTAAACGTACCCACCGGTGACGGAGCATCCCTGGGAGTGGTCGTAGTCGAGCACCGGGAGCGTGAGGCCCGACTGATCGCAGCCGCTGCTCGGGCTGAAGCAGATGCCGCCCTCCATGACGTTCCAGCCATAGTTCTCCCCGCCCGTGCTCGAGGCCGGCTGCGCGTCGATCTCCTCGCGCTCGTTCTGGCCCACATCGGCAATGTAGAGATCGCCGGTGAGCCGGTCGAAGCTGAAGCGCCACGGATTGCGCAGCCCCGTCGCCCAGATCTCGGGTGCGCCGCCGCCGTTGGCGAACGGGTTGCCGGCGGGAATGCCGAACGGGGCGCCCGAGTCGACGTCGATGCGCAGGATCTTGCCGAGTAGCGTCTCCTGATCCTGGCCGTTGTTCTGCGGATCGCCGCCGTCGCCGCCGTCGCCGCTGGCGATGTAGAGAAACCCGTCCGGTCCGAAGGCGATGTGGCCGCCGTTGTGGTTCGAGAACGGTTGACTGAAACGCAGGATCTCGCGCTCGCTCGAAGAGTCGGCGACGTTCGGGTCGGTCGAGACC
>JABDII010000038.1 GCA_013003805.1 Gemmatimonadales bacterium | reverse complement strand
GCTTCGCTGCTCTCGATCCGTGCGTGCACTGCGGTTTCTGCCTTCCGGCATGTCCAACGTACCTCGCGACCGGTGACGAGAGCGACAGCCCCCGCGGGAGGATCGTGCTCATGCGTGAACTCGAGCGTGGGGATTCATCGACGATGGACTCCGGGCTCATCGAGCACTTGGAGAGTTGCTTGGGTTGCCGCGGATGCGAGCCTGCTTGCCCTTCGGGAGTAGAGTACGGGCGCGCCTTCGAGACGGCTCGTCGCGCCCTCGCCGCCACGCACGGCGTGTCGCTCCCGCTGCGCGTCCTGCTCTACATCTTTAGCAGCACACCACTCTGGCGGAGCAGCTTGACCCTGGCACGCTGGCTCCGGTCCTCAGGACTGCCATCACGCCTCAGCGCGAACGGCAGGATCGGATTTGCGATGGGCATGCTAGCCGCCACCCGGCAGGCCGCGCTCGGACGTTCCTCGTCGCTCGCCAGGGAAGCCGACGCCCAGCCAGCAAGAGCGGATGGCGCTCGCCGACCCACCGTTGCGCTGTTCCGCGGGTGTGTCATGGACACGCTCTTCGACCATGTCCACGAGGCCACTCGGCGAACACTCGCCGCCAACGGCTACACCGTCATCGAGGTGCCCGGGCAGGTATGCTGCGGTGCCCTCCACGACCATGCCGGAGCACACCGGGCGGCAAGGTCCCTGGCGAGCAGCAACGTGGACGCGTTCACGGATCGAGCTGACCTGATCTTGGTGAACAGCGCCGGGTGTGGCGCGCTGATGAAGGACTACGGCCACCTCCTGGGAACCGATGCTGCAAAAGATCTGGCCGGCAGGGTGAAGGATGTCTCTGAACTACTCTCACAGGCGGGCCCCCGCCGCGGCGAACCCCTGCCCTACGACGTCGCATACGACGCTCCGTGCCACCTTCAGCACGCCCAGGGCCTTATCCGACCGCCGCTGGATATCCTCGGAGCGGTACCAGGCCTCCGACTGCAGGTTCTGCCGGGGGCCCATCAGTGCTGCGGGAGTGCCGGCCTCTACTCTGTCGTGCGACCCACCATGGCACGGGCCGTTCTCGACGCGAAGATCGACGAGATCGCATCGCTGAGGCCCAGGCCCAAATTCGTTGCGACGGGAAACCCGGGATGCATCATGCAGATCGGCGCGGGGCTCGCGGCTGCCGGGCTCGAAATAGCAGCGGCCCACCCCGTGGAGTTCCTGGATCGCTCCTATGAGCTCGCCGGATTCTATCAGCCGAACGCACCACAGGCGGAATAGCCGATATGGTCGATATCACGCTCGATCGAGACCAGCTCCACTCCCTACGATATGGTAGCACAGTCGTCTTGGACGACTCGGCCGTGATCCAGCTGTCCGGGCCGGGTACACTCGATTGCCTCCAGAGCATTTTCACCAATGATGTGGTCACCCCGGGCGACCAGGACCTCATTTACGGGGCCTTTCTCACTCCGAAGGGCATGATCATCACCGATAGCTGGGTCCTCCGGGCCGCGCCCGACCCGATGCTAATCCTCCCAGCTTCGCGCGCGGATCGGGTTCTCGAGCTCTTCAAACGAACTCTGCCGCCCAGACTCGCCCAAGCGACCGATCTCCGGATTCACTGGAGCGTTGCCTGGTTGTTCGGCGAGAACGTAGGCTCGGTGCTGGAGACACTCGAGCAGGGGAGCGAGCACTTTGTTCCAGGGTCCGTGAAGATGTTCGAGCGCCCTGGAGGACCCCTCTTCCTTGGAGCTGGCCCATCTCCCGCTCCCTTCGAAGCGGTGCTCCTTGGCGAGACAGCAGAAGTCGACTCCCTGCGGAAGCAGGCCATCGCCGATGGCGCAACCCTAGGAACATCCGACGACTGGCACGCGGCCCGGGTGCTTGCCGGTTGGCCCGCGACGGAGAGCGAGATCGGAGACCGCACACTGCCTCAAGAAGTGCGGCTCGATCTTCTCAAAGGTCTCTCACACACCAAAGGGTGCTATACCGGCCAAGAAACCGTGGCCCGATTGCACTTTCGCGGGCACACCAACAAGGAGATTCGCGGAATCCGCTGGGACGGATGCGAGCGCCTCGAGGATCATGCGATCATGCGTGACGAGAAGAAACTCGGCATCATCCACTCCACGCTCCGTCTCCCAGATCGGACCCTCGCGCTCGGCACGGTCCGTACGACCGTGAATGTTGGGGACCACGTCCTCGTCGATGGCCAAGATGCAACGGTTGTCCCTCTTCCCTTTCTAGCAGCCGACATCGAAGCATGATCTTCGTCACCGGCGGCACGGGTTTGGTCGGTCAACATGTTCTCCAGCGGTTGTCGATCAGCGGGAACGCGTCAACTGCGCTGGTGCGTGACGACCGCTCCGCCGATATCGTGCGTTCCCTCGGCGCGAAGCCAGTCAGAGGCAGTATCGAGGATCCCGGCATGTGGAGGGAGGTGCGTGACTGCAGGGCCATCGTTCATACGGCCGCGATCATCGCAGCGCGAGTGCCATGGGCACGGTTTGAGCGTATCAACGTCCGGGGGACCGCCCTGGCCGCGCGGCGAGCCTCTCAGCTGGGCGTCCCCATCATCCACATCTCCTCCGTTGCGGTGTACGGGCGGTCCGGGGAAACACCGGATAGGAGCGTCGCCGAGGACTCTCCCTTCCGTCCACTTCCCGAGCGTGAGTTCTATGCCCGATCGAAGCGGCTCGCCGAGGAGGCGTTGTGGGAAGAAGCTGCGGGCGGCGCAGCGTGTGCGTTGCGGCCCTGTGTCGTCTATGGCCGGGCGGATCGTCTCTTTCTCCCCAAGATCGTGGCGCTCGCCAAACGGGGTTGGCTGCCACAGGTGGGAAATGGGACTCGCCCCATGGCGATCGTTCACGCCGAGAGCGTCGCGGAGGCAGTGTGCTGCGCATTGGGATCCGACGTGGCCTGGGGCCGTGCATTCAATGTCACCAATGATGACGACATTACTCCCGCCGAGTTCATTCAGGCCGTGGCCTCCGGCCTGGGCCGGAGAATCAGAATCATCCGCGTCCCCGAATGGGCGGCCTTGGCCGCAGCTGGACTCGACGACACGCTGCGTCGAACGTTGGGAAGGACGTACCCCGTGGGCAGTGTGACCGGGGCGGTCCGTTGGTGGCGGGGAGGGAATCCGTATCGGTCGACCGCGGCCCACGAGGTTCTCTCATGGACGCCCGACGTCCGCCATCGGACCGCGGTCGCGGAGGCCGTACGGCAATCATGCGACGAGCACCCGGCCAGAGGTTCTTCGACCGCGGGTTGATCTCTAGGGTTGAGCGGTATCTCGCGGCATGATCGTATCGGCCGGCAACGTATCAGGCATGGTCGGGGCGGGGCTGGCTGGTTCGTCCCTGGGACTTCCGGCTCCTGGGGGCGGGGCGCCCTTCTCCCCACCGCAGGAGCCGAGCACCAGCAACAAACCGATCAGCACCAGCGTTCGTAGGTTCAAGGAGGTCTCCGGGGCGCGGGCAGGCTTGACGGGACCGCGTCGGCGCAGCTTAGCTTCGAAGGGTTCGCCTGGTAAAGAACACTTCACCACGTCTGAGGAAAGTTGAGCAGCCATGCCCAAACCCAAAACCCTGGGAGAATTGAGACAGAGTTCCTGGTCGGAACCGCCTTTCCGCGGACGGACCGTAAGTCAGGAGATGCGGGCGAACGCGTTGCGCAAGCTCGAGCTCGAGGAGTCGCTGTTTCCCGGTATCGTTGGATACGACGATACGATTGTTCCTCATATTGTCAACGCCCTACTGGCCCAGCACGACTTCATCCTCCTGGGCCTCAGGGGTCAAGCCAAGAGCCGGCTCTTGCGCCAGTTGGTTGATTTCTTGGACGACGAGATCCCGATTCTGGCTGGAAGCGAGGTGAACGACGATCCGTTCGCGCCGATTTCAAAGTACGGACACGAACTGGTCGCGGAGTGCGGCGACGCGACGCCGGTCGCGTGGCTTCCGCGCGAGCACCGCTACGTCGAGAAGTTGGCAACGCCCGACGTCACGATCGCGGATATCATCGGAGACGTTGATCCCATCAAGGCCGCCCGCGGTGGCCATCTCTTGTCCGACGAGCTGACCATGCATTACGGGCTGCTCCCGCGGGCCAACCGCGGCATCTTCACGATAAACGAGCTCCCGGATTTGAGCGGGAAGATTCAGGTTGGTCTCTTCAACATCATGCAAGAAGGCGATGTCCAGATCAAAGGGTATCCCGTACGCCTTCCGCTCGATCTCAAGCTCGCCTTTACCGCAAACCCGGAGGACTACACCGCCCGCGGTAAGATCGTGACGCCCCTCAAGGATCGGATCGGTGCGGAGATCGTGACGCACTACCCTGCCACAATAAATATCGGTATGGCGATCACTCAGCAGGAGGCGTGGGTGGATCGCGAGGCGAAGGTGATCCGCATTCCGGATTTCGTCCATGAGGTGGTGGAGGGGATCGCCTTCGAGGCGCGATCGGACAAGCGCGTGGATAAACATTCCGGAGTGAGCCAGCGCCTGCCGATTTCCGTGCTCGAAAGTGCGACGAGCAATGCCGAACGGCGGGCCATTGTGGTCGACGAGCCCGAGGCCATCCCACGAATCAGTGACATCTACGCCGCTATCCCATCCGTCACCGGGAAACTCGAGCTGGAGTACGAGGGGGAGCTACAGGGCAGCGAACGCATCGCGCAGGACTTGATTCGCCGCGCCGCCGGCCGCGTCTTTACCGAGCGCCTCGATGATGGAGACGTCGAAGCGATCGTCTCCTGGTTCGACGAGGGCGGTGCCCTCAAGATCTCCGGCGATGAGCGGTCGGCCGCCTGCCTCAAGGGATTCGCGGTCGTACCGGGTCTGATCGACCTGGTCCATGAGCTGGGCCTTGCCAAGCCCTCGGACGAGCCGACCTCCGTCGCCGCCTGTGAGCTCGTGCTGGAGGGCCTCGCCGCACAAAAGCGCATCAGTAGAAGCGAGGAGTTGGGCTACGCCCGTTTGCGACCGGAGCGGCCGAACCCGCCCTTCAGCCAAGGGTTGGATTTCGCATGAGCAGAACGACCAAGCGCCAGGCCCTGTGCGCCTGGTGGAGGAGCGGTTAGGCATGCGGTTCACCAAGTACTCGAAGTACATCCCGGACTTGGCCGACGCGGTCAATCTGCAGGGCCTGCTCGATCAACTCGGTGATTTTCTTCTCCAATCAGGGTTCATGGGTGGAGGAGGACTCTGGGACGACCAGGATGTCGACGGCCAGCAGTCCCTCGACGCGCTCAAGCAGGCAATCCTCCAGGCACTCACGGACTCGAACCAACTCTCACCTGAAATGCTCCAGTACCTGCGCGGGGAATCGACGGGAGATCCGGAACACGATGGCGCGATCGAGCAGGCATTGGCCGATCTGATCGACGGGATTGTTCAGCGCTTGATCGAAGAAGGCTATCTCAATCTCACCGAGCCACCGAAGATGCCGGAAGGACATCAGGCAATGTTCGGACCGGGAGGGCGGGCCGCGGAGGCGGCGCAACAAGTGAGCTTTTCCTTGACCGACAAGAGCATCGACTTTCTCGGTTACAAGACGCTCAAGGGCCTCCTCGGAAGCATCGGGAAGGCAAGTCTCGGTGCCCACGACACACCGTTTCTCGCGACAGGGATCGAGGCAGAAGGCGCGAGCAAGCCGTACGAGTTCGGAGACATCCTCAATCTGGACGTTCCCGCGACCCTCACCAGCGCCATCGCTCGCGAAGGAATCGGCGTGCCGCTCAATCTCGAGTACGGCGATCTCATGGTGCA
>JABDII010000021.1 GCA_013003805.1 Gemmatimonadales bacterium | reverse complement strand
TGAATGACGTCATCGGCCCGCGCCTCGAAGGGATGCTAGCCGGCGATCAGATCAGTGTCGACGCCGAGATGGTGGAAACCGACGGAACACCCAACAAGGGGAAGCTCGGTGCGAACGCGATCCTGAGCGTGTCGCTTGCTGTCGCGCGAGCGGCTGCCGTTGATTGTGACATGCCCCTCTATCGGTATCTCGGCGGTCCGATGGCTCACATCCTCCCTGTTCCGTTAATGAATATCCTCAACGGCGGTGCACACGCCTCCAATAACGTAGACGCCCAGGAGTTCATGATCGTGCCGCTCGGAGCGGATACGTTTGCCGAAGCGCTCAGGATTGGGGCCGAGGTGTTCCATGCGCTCAAGAAGGTGCTGACGAGTGCGAAGCTCTCGACCGCGGTGGGCGATGAAGGCGGATTCGCCCCCATGCTGCCATCCAATGAGGCCGCGCTTGACGTGGTGATGCAGGCAATCGCTGTGGCGGGCTATGGGCCCGGGAAAGATGTCGCAATTGCGCTAGACGTGGCCGCGTCGGAGCTCTACCGTGACGGCGCGTATGTCTTCCATAAGGGCGATGGTGCACGCCGCTCGGCAGCGGAGCTTATCGACCTCTATGCGGCCTGGGTGGATGCGTATCCCATTGTGTCCATCGAGGACGGGCTGGCTGAGGACGATTGGGACGGGTGGGCCGAGCTCACCCAACGTCTGGGCGATCGCGTGCAACTCGTGGGAGACGACCTCTTCTGCACGAGTGTGGAGCGGCTGGGGAACGGGATCGAGCGCGGTGTCGCGAATTCCATCTTGATCAAAGTCAATCAGATCGGCACGCTCACTGAGACGCTACAGTGCATTGAGCTCGCCAAGGCGAGTGCCTATGGCGCCGTGATCTCGCACCGGTCCGGAGAGACGGAAGACACCTTCATTGCCGACCTCGCGGTCGCAAGCGGTGTGGGTCAAATCAAGACGGGCAGCGCCAGCAGAACCGACCGCGTGGCGAAGTACAATCAACTCCTCCGCATTGCGGAGGAGTTGAACGACGTCGCGCACTATCCGGGTCGCACGCTCTTTCGCTTGTGACTCGTACTCGCGCGCTCGGCCTCGGCGTCTTCTTGGCGGGCGCCGCCTTCGCCGTCGGAGGCGGCGAGTACAGCACCTGGGCCTGGTACAAGCTCCGGTCGCAGGAACGGGTCGAGCAACGAGCGGTGGACTCGCTGACCCGCGCGGTGGACTCGCTCGAGGCGCTGGCACGAGCGGTCGAAACCGACCCCGCCACCCAGGAGCGGATCGCCCGAGAGTCATTTGGGATGATCCGGGACGGGGAGTACCTGCTGCGGTTGCCGGCCGCGCCCTCGGGTCCTTGACGGCAACGCGACTGGTGCGCTAGGATGCGGCGCCCGGCAGGGTAGCTCAGGTGGTGAGAGCGCAGCACTCATAATGCTGAGGTCGCGGGTTCGAGTCCCGCCCCTGCTATTCGCAACACGCCTCGGCTCCGCCCGCCATATCTCCCTTCGCCCTCGTTGGTCGCCGCTTCTCGCCGATCCGCCACGCGGCTCGCCATTTCTCCCGTGGGCGATATCTTCTCGTTTCGCCGCCCTTGAGCCCGACCCGGGCCTCGCGACGTGATCCCGATGGAGCACCCAGGTCTCGCGTATGACCCAACCCCAAGAAGGCCGGCCCAGGTGAATGAGCGCGATGGCCCCGGCGAACGGGCCGTTCTCACCGTGGAGGGCCGGTACCGCCAGATCTTCCAGCAAAACGGTGCGGTGCAGCTCTTGGTGGAGCCTTCGACCGGCCGGATCGTAGAAGCCAATCCGGCCGCGGCCGATTTCTATGGCCATGCGCAGGCGACGCTGCAGGCGATGCGGATCTCCGATTTCTCGCTCTTGCCGGAGGACGAGGTTCTTCAGGCCGCCGAACTCGCAGTCTCGGTGGGTGGGCACTACTACGGGTTTCCCCATCGCCTTGCATCGGGTGAGGTTCGTTTGGTCGAGATCTATGCCGGGCCCCTGGAACTCGACCGTCGTACGCTCCTCCACTTCATCGTTCACGATGTTACGGAGCGGGTCGAGGCGGTGGCGAACCTTCGGAAGAGCGAGGCTCAGGTCCGGCTGTTCGTCGAATACGCCCCCGCGGCAGTCGCCATGTTGGACAAGGCCATGACGTACGTGCTGGTGAGCCAACGGTGGTTGGCCGACCACGGACTCGGGAGGCGGGACCTGATCGGGCTCAGCCATTACGACATCTTCCCCGCCGGGCCATGGCGTGAAGTCCATCGTCGCTGTTTGGAAGGAGCCGTGGAGCACTGCGACGAAGACTTGTTGACACGTGCCGATGGCTCAACTGAGTGGGTCCAGTGGGAAATACGTCCCTGGCGTGAGGACACTGGGGAGATTGGCGGCATCATCATCTTTACCGAAATCATCACGGCCAGGAAGCTTGCCGAGGAGAATGCTCGGCAGCTGGCCGCGGAGCGAGCAGCCCGCAAGGCGGATCAGCGGGCTGCCACGGAATGGCAAGGAACCTTCGACGCAATCGAATCGGCGATCATTCTGGCCGATGAGGCAGGGGTAATCGCTCGGGCGAATCGCCGAGCCCAGGATCTCGGCGCTCGAGACAACCAGGCCCTCGTGGGACTTCCCGTGCGCCAGGTGGGTCCGGGCCCCCTGTGGCAGAAAGCGGGTGACTTGGTCGACGCAGTCCGTGCGCGCCGTCGACCCGAGTCCTGCCAGGTTCGCGACCCAGCGTCTGGGCAAACATGGGAGCTTGCTGCGACGGTATACGAGGAGCCTGGCTTCGACCTTCGCGTCATCGTCGTGGCGCGAGATCTGACCGAGATCATCCGGTTGCAGGAAACTCTCCGTCGCAACGAGCGGATGTCTATGATGGGGTCCATTGCCGCAGGCGTCGCGCACGAAGTCCGCAACCCGTTGTTCGGCATCTCGTCTACCCTGGACGCCTTCAAGGCGCGATTCCCAGACCGACCAGAGTTCCAACGGTATCACACGGTCCTGGGCGATCAGGTGGAGCGGCTCAGTGCCTTGATGCGCGATCTTCTGGAGTACGGCAAGCCCACGACGGTAGAGTTCGCGGTTGGGCAACTAGAGGGAGTGCTTCGGGAAGCCGTGCGCCACTGCGGCCCGTTGGCCGACTCTGCCGGGGTGAGTGTCCGCGTCGACGTCGAGCAGCCGTTGCCGGCAATGCGCATGGCCGCTGGTCGGTTGACGCAGGTATTCCGAAACCTCGTCGAGAACGCCGTCCAGCACACGCCGGCTGGCCGGCAGGTCCGGCTCCGAGCCGTTGCGGCCGAAGATCGAGGGTCCCGGTGGCTGGAGTGCGCCGTGACGGATGGTGGCCCAGGCTTTTCGGTAGAGGACCTCGAACGCGTGTGGGAACCGTTCTATACCAAGCGGCAAGGAGGGACTGGACTCGGACTCGCCATTGTTCAGCGTATTGTCGAAGAACACGACGGAACCGTAACCGCGAGCAACGACATGGGTGGAGGAGGCATGGTTCGGGTGTGTCTTCCCGCGGTCGACAGCTAGAGAGGCAACATTCGCATGCCACGCAACAAGGTCCTTGTGGTTGAGGACGATCCAGCGATTCGCTTTGGGATCAAGGAATATCTGGAGAGCCAGGGGTACATCGTGCGGGAGGCGGAGGGGTGTATCGAGGCTGAAGTCGCCTTCCGGTCCTCTCGCCCCGATGTCGTTATCAGCGATTATCGCCTCCCCGATGGGAATGCGCTCGAACTTCTCCCCCGGCTCAGAAACATCGACGCGGACATCCCGGTCGTTCTCCTAACCGGCCACGGGACAGTGGATCTCGCCGTCCAGGCCATCAAGGAGGGTGCCGACCACTTCCTGACGAAGCCCTTGGCGCTTCCTGCTCTGCAGGTGGTGCTCGAACGCACCCTCGAGAATCACCGCGCGCGGCAACGGCAAAAGGCCGACGAGATTCGACAGACACGAGAGGTCATCAATCCGTTCGTTGGGACCAGCGCCGCCATCCAACTCCTCGAGCGCCAGGCAGGCAAGGTGCTTGGGGCGGAGCGTCCGATTTGGCTCAGGGGAGAGACCGGGGCTGGGAAGGGGGTGCTCGCCCGGTGGATGCACCATCACGGTCCCCGGGCTGATGAGGCGTTCATCGACCTCAATTGCGCGAGCCTCCCTCGGGAGCTCCTCGAATCGGAACTCTTCGGACACGAGCGTGGTGCATTCACCGGGGCTGTCGCGAGTAAGATGGGGATCCTCGAGCTGGCCAACCGGGGGACCTTGCTGCTCGATGAGATCGGTGACATGGAGATTGGGCTCCAGCCAAAGTTGTTGACCGCCTTGGAGGAGCAGCGCTTTCGCAGGGTCGGGGAGGCCCGGGATCGACAAGTGGATGTACAGCTGATTGCCGCGACCCATCAGGACCTGAACCGGCTGGTTGCCGAAAACAAGTTTCGGAGCGATCTCTACTACCGGATCAGTACGATCCCGCTCGATATCCCGGCATTACGGGATCGGGTCGTAGACATTCCCGTGCTTGCCCGTCAGCTTTTGAGCCGGTTGGCGAAGGAAATCGGGCGGCCTGGGCTCGACGTGGACGGACGCGCCGAGTCACTGTTGATGGCGTATCCGTGGCCCGGTAATATCAGGGAGTTGCGCAATGTACTCGAGCGCGCGGTGCTGTTGAGCGACCACGACGTTTTGGGTCCAAAGGACCTGGAGTTCGACCGGGCTGCCCCCGCACCCGGCCCTCCCGCGGATCGTGAGTTGACGCTTGAGGAGTTGGAGCGGCAACACATCAGCCGCGTCCTGCACGAGGAAAACGGCCGGGTGGAGCCAGCCGCTAAACGCCTCGGTGTGCCCCGCAGCTCGCTGTATAACAAGATCAAGCGGTTCCAGATCGTCATAGAGAAATCGTAGATACGCCGGCGTCGGCGCAAGACCTCACACCAGCAGGGTGGTACCGGACCATGAGCGCGAGCAAGCAAAAAGAGCCCAGAGTTTCGGCCCAGCCCGAGAATCGGACTCTCGAGCCGTCAGAGGACGGGGCCTCGGGGAACATCGACAAGATTCGAGACATCATCTTCGGCGGCCAAATGCAGGAGTACGACCGGCGCTTCCGGGCGCTGGAAGACCGCCTGTTAAAAGCCTCGACCGACCTCAGAGCCGACCTCGATAAACGGGTCACGACGCTCGAGTCGCACTTCCGGAAGGAACTGGAGACCCTCGGGGCGAATCTCTCGAGCGAGCAAGAGAACCGAACCCTGGCTCTGGAGGAGACGGCATCCAAGCTCGCCGAGGTCCGAAAACAGGCCAATCAACAGCTCACGACGCTGGCGAACGAGGCCGCCGAGCGCGACCGCGACATACGGGCGCAGTTACAGGAGCGGGTCCAGTCGCTGAGTCAAGACATACACGAAAAGGTGTCCGCGCTTGCTCAAGAGCTGAGGCGGGAGGCAGATGAGCTCCGCCAGACCAAGACCGACCGGACTGGTCTGGCCGCGCTCTTAAGCGAGCTGGCGCTTCGACTCGCGGAGGAGGCCCCTCCGAAGGATCATGGACGGAAGAAGGGCTGAGCCC
>JABDII010000609.1 GCA_013003805.1 Gemmatimonadales bacterium | reverse complement strand
ATCTGGCCCGCCTATATGCAGATCCGGAATGAACTGGCCCTCATGCGCTATCGCTCCAATAATCACTTCGCGTCCCCTGTGGTCGTGCGGGTCACCTACGGCGGGTACTTGAAGGGTGGTGCGATTTACCATTCGCAGACCGGTGCCGCGATCTTCACCTCGGTGCCCGGTCTCCGTGTGGTGTGTCCGTCGACAGCGCTCGACGCCAACGGCCTGCTCCGGACCGCCATTCGCTGTGATGACCCAGTGCTCTTTCTCGAGCACAAGCATCTGTACCGGCAGACCTACAACAAGGCCCCTAATCCCGGGCCGAACTTCATGATCCCCTTCGGCAAGGCGAAAGTGACTCGCGAAGGAGTCGACCTCTCGGTCATCACGTACGGGGCGGTAGTGCAGCGTGCGATCACGGCGGCGAAGGCGTTGGAAGAAGAGCGCGGGGCGCGGGTCGAAGTGATCGATCTCCGGTCGCTCTCTCCAGTTGACTGGGAGACGATCTACGCCTCCGTCCGGAAGACCAACCGGGCGCTGGTGGCGTACGAAGACTCTCTTTCGTGGGGGTATGGGACCGAGATCGCCAGCCGCCTTGCCGATGAAGCCTTTTCCTACCTCGATGCGCCGGTCAGGCGAGTCGCCGCAGCCGACACCTTTGTGGCCTACTCGCCCCAACTGGAAGACGCCATTCTGCCCCAGGTGGCGGACCTGAAGCAGGCGATGGAAGAGCAGCTGGCGTATTGACAGACGTTAGTCGTAAGTCGGAAGTCATAAGTCCACGAGGTGGGCTAAATGTAAGGGCCCTCGGACAGCATCCGAGGGCCACATCACGTTCGACTTACAACTTATGACTTGAGACTTACGACTATTTAATCACATCCCGGATTTCATCGGCCGCAATGATGGCGTGATCAACGTCGCGGGACAGAGCCCGGGCCTGCTGCGTCACCTGGGTGAGTTCGCCCAAGACCTCGTTGATGCTGGAGGACTTGAGCCGCAGCAAATCGAATCGAAGATTCTGCATCGCCAGATAGCACGACTCCAGATTCTGCAGCGCTTCCGTCCGCTGCACCCGAAGCGATCGGATGTTCTTCTGTTGCCGCTCGAGTAGCTGGATGTGCCGCCGCCGCTCGTCGTCGTCTGGACCCCTCCTTGCCTCGTCGAGGCGGCGTTCGATATCCTCGGCTTCGTCAGCGCTCACGTCGGCGATGTCCATGTCCCTGAGGACCCGTCCCAACTTCTGTCCGCGCTCGAACAAGCGGTCGACCGTCTGCACGATCTCCGGAAGCATCTCGCGCTCCGTCGCCGGGAGACTCTGCCATTGCTTGAGAATGGCGGTGCGATCACGCTGCATGTGTTCGATGCGGTCGACGTAGGCACCGTATTCCCGGACTGACGGAGCGGGAAGTTGCTGGGGGAGCTTACCGCCCTTGCCTTTCTTGAGGGTCCGCTCGATGGAATCCGGTGCGGGTGGCCGACTCAAGACGTCGCGCCAACTATATCCCGCCTGCCAGAGCCGGGCATAGCGAGGGACCAACCCGAAGCCAGCCCAAATGCCGGCCACGAACAGCGACCAATCGGGAAAGCCGCTCGTGACGACGTCGAGCAGGAACAACCCGCCGGATACGGATGCCCACCGGGCAAATTCACTCCGAACCCGCTGGACGATCTTGGGCTCGCCGGTATCCCGGGTGGGAAGCTGGTCCTCGCTCTTCCGGACTCGCGCGGGGCGATCGCGGCCGTAGCGAGCGCGATCGAGTCGGGCACTAGCGGCGCCGGCGCTGCGCCGGAGGTCGGAGCCGGGTCGTCGGGCGAGGTCGCGGCTCGAACGGCGCGCCGGAACCTGGCGGGCCGAGCGCTGTGACCGTGCCCCTGTCCTCGCACCCAGCGCCTCCCGGCGGGTTTCGCGTTGTGCCCGCCAGCCGAGTCCGGTGGGACGGTATCCCGAAACCGTCCGGCTCTCGAGCGCGCGCCGGAGCGAATCGGCCGACGGCCATCGGTTTTCGGGATCCTTCTCGAGGCAGCGACTCACCGCAAGGGCCAAGTCCTCGGGGAGGTCCGGGCGGCTGTCGGTCAACAGCGGGGCCGGCTCGGTAATCTGCTTCATCAGGATGCCGGCCACCGTCGGAGCCGTGAACGGAAGGTCGCCGGTCAACATCTGGTAAGAGACAATGCCCAGGCTGTAGAGATCCGAACGGCCGTCGATCTCACGTTCGCCGGCGGCTTGCTCCGGGCTCATGTAAGAGGGGGTCCCGATGGCGACCCCAGCGCCGGTCAATGTGGCGCCGGAAGACGACGACAGCGCTTTGGCAATACCGAAGTCGGTGACCATCACGCGTCCACGGGTACCCTCGAGCAGGATGTTGTCCGGTTTGATGTCGCGATGGATAACGGAAACGGCGTGCGCAGCGCTCAGCGCGTCCGCGGTTTCCTTGATGATTCGCCGCGCCTCCTCCGCCTGCAGCGGCCCGCGACGCTTGAGGCGTTGATTGAGCGATTCCCCATCGACATATCCCATGATGAAGAAGACCAAGCCTTCTCCCTCACCGACGGTATGGATGGGAACGATATGTGGATGTGACAGGCGGGCCGCGGTCTGCGCCTCGCGCGTGAATCGCTGCCGGATGTCCTTCTGAAACGCCAGTTCCGGAGGCAATACCTTGATGGCGACCCGGCGTTGGAGGCGCTCATCCCGAGCCCGATAGACCACTCCCATCCCGCCACGGCCAACTTCGCCCTCGATGGTGTAATGATCGCCGAGGGCCTTGCTCAGCCGAGCCGGAAGTGGGGTCTCTCTCGACTCGCTCATCGAGTCATCCGCCTCACACCGAATGGGTTAGCCATCTAAGACGCCAACCCGACAATCTGCTCACATCGCGAGCCCGGGGCAACGCTAACTTCAGGCTGAAACCCGAAATAGGTCATAACCGCTCGTCGTGCTGCCAGTTTAGCCAGCCATTGTGGCAGAATTCGCGCGTCTAGCGTCTTAGACAGGGCGAGATACGCATGGACGATGCCGTGCGTTCCTCACTGGTAAGATATTGCAATACATGAACATGTGCGATACTCATTGGAGGGGAGCGGCGTGGCACATTGAGTGCTCTGGAGTTGCTGAACGCCCCTTTCCACCTGAGGCACTCCATCTGGTGCCTCTTGGAGGTGAACGAGATATATGTCCGAACGACTGACACTCCCGGTTCTTCCGCTTCGCGAAGTCGTCCTGTTCCCCTCGGTGACCGCTCCCATCGGAGCTGGTCGGCCTGCCACGCTCCGTGCTATCGAGGCAGCGTTGGCCTCACCCGAAAAGCTCATCTTTGCCGTTTCGCAGCGGCAGAATGTCGAGAATGTCACCTCCGACATGCTCTATACCATCGGGACCATCGCCCGGATCGGACAGGTCCAACGCGGGCTTGCCGGCATGCAGCTCTTGCTGCAAGGCGAGCGGCGCGGGATCGCGATGCAGTATGCGGAGCGGGAGGGCCATCTTGAGGCAATCGTCCGGGATGCGGAGGAGATGCCCCCGCTCAATGCCGAAGACCCGAGTTTCGTTGCGCTGTACCGCGAGGTTCGCAGCCGGGCCGCCGAGCTGGGCCACAAATCCGGTTTAGCCGAGGAAGTGGTCCAGCAGGTGCTCGCGGGAGTGAATGATCCCGGCCAATTCGCCGATCTGATCGCTGGGTATATCGATATCGAGCCCGCCCAGCGCCAGATGTTGCTCGAGACCCTGTCGGTGGAGGAACGGCTCCGCCGCGTGCTGGTGCACATCCAGCGGCAGATCACGGTCTACGACGCCCAAGAAGACATCAAGTCGCGCGTGCAGGAAGAGCTGGGTGAGCGGCAACGTGAGATGTTCCTTCGTGAGCAGCTCAAGACCATTAAGCGCGAACTGGGCGAGGACGACGAGCTGGACGAAGTCGAAGACCTCCGGCAGAAGATCGAGGACTTGGAGCTCCCGCCGACAGCCAAGAAAGAGGTCGATCGGGAGATGAGCCGGCTTGGGCGCATTGGCCGTGAGTCGATGGAGTCGCAAGTCATTCGCACCTACCTCGAGAACGTCGTCGAGTTGCCCTGGAACATTCGGAGCGAAGAAGACTTGGACCTGGCGCGTGCGACGGAGATTCTCGAGGAAGACCACTACGGTCTGGGCGACGTGAAAGACCGAATCCTGGAATTCCTCGCCGTGCGGCAATTACGTCAGGCCGGAGAGGCAAAGCGACAAGACGCAGAACCACAGGACGAGGTTGGAGAGACCGCGCCGAGCGACGCGACGTCCGGTGCCGCGGAGGCGGAAGCGGCAGTCGTGGACTCGCCTGAGCCCCTACCCACGGATCCCGGTGAGCTCAACTCACCGCCGCCTACCGCGCCGGACGAGCTCGCGGCGAAAGGTCCGATTCTCCTCTTCGTCGGTCCTCCCGGTGTCGGGAAGACGTCGGTGGCCAAGTCAATCGCCCGGGCCATGGAGCGGAAGTATGTCCGGATCTCGCTGGGTGGCGCTCGCGACGAGGCCGACATCCGGGGCCATCGCCGCACGTACGTCGGCGCGATGCCGGGACGGATCATCCAGGGGATGAAGCAGGCCGGTACCAAGAACCCGGTTTTCCTCCTCGATGAGGTCGACAAGCTCGGCGTGTCGTTCCAGGGCGATCCTGCGAGCGCGCTCCTCGAGGTCCTCGATCCGGCGCAGAACGACAGCTTCACCGATCACTACCTCGGCGTCCCGTTCGACCTAAGCGAAGTCATGTTCATCGCAACGGCCAACTTCATCGAGAACATTCCCGGTCCCCTGCTCGACCGGATGGAAGTCGTGGAATTCTCCGGCTACACCGAGCAAGAGAAACTCATGATTGCACGGAAGTACCTGGTGCCGCGGCAACTCTTCGAGAACGGGCTCGCGGACGAGCAGCTCGAACTCACCGACGAGGCGATCTGCGCCGTCATCCAGGGCTACACCCGCGAATCCGGCGTCCGCCAACTCGAGCGAGAATTGGGGAAGTTGGCGCGGAAGGTCGCTCGTAAGATCGCCGCGAAGGAGTTTGAGCGCCTGACTGCCGACCGCGAACAAGTTCGAGAAATACTCGGTCGAGCCAGGGTCCACCCCGAACGCGCCGCCCTCGAGGATCAAATCGGAGTCGCGACGGGGATGTACTACACGCCGTCTGGCGGCGACATCATGTTTGTCGAGGTCTCCACCATGCGTGGCAAGGGTGAGCTCGTTCTCACTGGCCAACTCGGTGACGTTATGAAGGAATCAGCTCGCGCGGCGCTGACCTACGCGAAATCTCACGCAGCGGCGCTCCAGATCAGCGAAGACATGTTCGATCGGGACGTTCACATCCACGTACCCGCTGGCGCAGTTCCGAAGGAGGGTCCGTCCGCGGGATTGGTGATGGCGACGGCCCTGGTCTCGGCCCTGTCGGGCCGACCCGCCCGCTTCGACATCGCCATGACCGGCGAGATCACGCTGCTCGGACGCGTGCTCCCCATTGGGGGTGTCAAGGAGAAGGTCTTGGGGGCGGTCCGAGCCGGGATCTGCACCGTCGTCTTGCCAAAGGAGAATGAGGCGGACCTCGAGGATCTTCCCGAGGACGTCCAACAAGACCTTCAAGTCCACCTGGTGGGTGAGCTAGGAGAGGTGCTCGCCCTCACGC
>JABDII010000587.1 GCA_013003805.1 Gemmatimonadales bacterium | reverse complement strand
CCTGGCCACTGCACTAACCTGATGCCAGTAGAAGAGATGATACGAGAAAGCCCGCCTTTCATTGAGGCGGCCTTCTGTCGGTGTTACACGAAAAATACCCTAGGTCCCCATGTCGATGGGGAGGTATTCCTATCCACGGGGACGTCTCCATCGTGAGCGCGCTACGTTACGCCATCCCCGTCCGGTTCCTCGAGGCCTGTGCCACTCTCTCTTTTAGCAGCCCAGGTCGAGCAGTTCCTACCGATGAGATCGACGCGCAGCCGGAACTGCTAGCAGGCCCTCTCCGAGACGCCGCGATCGGGCACCATGCCACAGCCTCGGGGACTGCCCTTTCATGGACCGTTGCTGGCCTGCTGACCCACTGCTGTCCCTCTTGGTGCGAGGTTCTCTCGATGTCAACATGGAGCTACCACTGTAAAGTATTCCCTGAGCCCGTAGACGCGACTTCATGGCGCAAGGTGCTTTCAAGTCAGTCGTACGCGGAGGGAAAGGCTCCGAGGGCCACGTTAAGGCGCCCCAGAACACTTTGCCGATCGCCCCTCACCTCCCTTCGTGATCTGGATCAGATCGAGGACCTCCCCTCTCCGTTCCTCCTCGATGCTGGCAGTTGTGATGAAGCCCGCGGAGCACTGGCGCCGACGCGGAGGCCGCGAAGCGGTCGAGCTGCGGCGTCCATGCATTGGCTTTGTTGTGCGGCTCTGACCACGGTTCAAAGCGAACGAGCCAAAGCCAAGAGGGCGATCCTTCCACGAGCGCCTTGACCCCCTCCCTTCCGTCTACACCGGGTCACTCTCCGGCGATCAAGACAATTTTCCCGCGATCGGTGACAGTCCCCGAGAAGGGCGGCCCGAACCAGCCAACTCCCGCCGCCGACCGCGAAACTCGGCTGCACCGTAGCCTCAGCGTCGGCGCGGCTGAGCGGCAAACGTTTGCGACACGCAGTCGCTTGATGTGGGTGGCCGAATTCCGGGAACGCTGGCCGAACCTAGGGCTTGAAGTACCTGCAATCTCCTTTCTCAGGGTAATCCTGCAAACAGAACTTCGGGGTGTTGACAACTCCGATCGTGTTGAACCGTCGATTGGGGCCGCCGGGCTGATAGGTGAAGCTGTGGTCGGTGAGCTCGCGCCTTGGTCCACCGACGACTTGAGCCACCATCCAGCAAGTCGCACCGACGTCAACGGGCGCGTTGTCAATCGCAAAATCCGGGATCGAGATGGTGTAGCTGCGGTTGATGGCGATACTCAACTTGATGCTCCACTTCCACTTGCCTTCGTCGGGTGTGGCAGCGTTGGGCAACACGTAGTCGCCCGGCTTGTTTCTCCAGAACATCGTGAACTTGGCCTCGAATGCGGCGCCTCCGGCCAGGTACAGTTCGAGGCTGTTAGCGGTGCCGATAACCACCGATGCCTTCTGAGCGAGCGCCTCCCGCTGGCTCTCACTCAGGTCCGGGACGTAGGTGAGAGCATGTTGCGCCCACGAGGGCTGGTTAGTATCAAGAATGCGGGAGACTAGGTGATCCACTCCTACCTCCGCTGCGGCAGTTCCAAAAATGTCCTCGTAACAGCTATCGAGATCCTTGATCGCGGCGGCCGTCTTCGCCGCTGATGATTCACTCGCCAGTTTGACACCGGCGCGGCGCTCCACTGCAGCTGTCAGATCTTCTGTGGTTGCTGATTCGTTTGTCATCGGTCCGCCTCCTTCGTAGTTGAGTAGTCGGCCCCAAGTCTCCCCTTTGACTGCGGCTGTCCCTGGCGAAACCCGTAAGACACAGGAAGCCGTGCTTGAGGAAACCTGATCTATTTCGTCCCTCTTACGACGCGGTTCACTTAATGTCAACATGGTGTTGCCAACTGTTAGGGTTTTCCCTAGGGCGGTGAGACGCGATTTGAAACCCGAGGATTACCCGGATCTCTCGGAAGCTTGCCGACTCTCAGAGAACTTCGCAGACTCTATGCAACGTTTCGAGAGCTGGGGATCAGCAGCTGTTATACGCAGTTAGCGATGCTTTGAGCGCGTGAGATGTCGGGCCAGGCCGGACTGAAAATCCGCGTGTCGGCGGTTCGATTCCGGCCCTGGCCATTCACGCCTAGCCAATTGTTAGTCCGAGGGATGAAACAAGAAGGCCACCCTCCGATGTGGTGGCCTTTTTCTACATGTCTTACCCGAGAAAATACCCTAGCCCCTCTCAGGAAAGTCGCGTTAGCACCGTTCGACACTCGCGTAACTTCGGTACCGCGAGGCCTCCCTTTTCGAGTTCTGCGATGGCCGCCGCGAGAAATCCGAGCCCTGCCGCCAGGTCGATCTAACGGCAATCCCGATCGAAGGTCGGGATTCCGGCCTCCTTGGCGACCGCGAACTCGTAGGCGCACCCGTTGCTGTATTGCCACTCGTGGTTGAAGTATGCCGCTGAGGTTCGGCTCCGAAGGAGATCTCCCCAGAAATCGTAATACTCCTGCTGGCTCCAACCGGGGGCGCGCAGCGGAGCCGGGGTGATCACCAGCGGGCAGCCGTCGAGGGCATCGCGGAGCCTCCGTGCGAAGGCAGTCGCCTCGTCGACGTTCGGATCCCACACCAGCCGCCGCACGGCCTCGGGGCCCACTTCAGCCTTCAGGGCGTCGCGATCCGTGGCACCGTACCTCTCGAGGAGCTTGTACAGGCGCTTCCCGGTGGTAAGGGGACTGCTTGCGTAGACGACCGATTCACCGGGGACTACGCAATCGAGGGCCGAGAAGGCGATGTCCGCCTCCTCCGGATAGGTACGCCTAAACACTCGTCCTCCGGTAGTCGGTGAGGCAACGAGACCGGACTCAGATGAGTCACTTCCGTCATGCGCTCGAATTGACAATGTACCGAGCTGCTCTGATCACCGCGGTATCCTCGGCCGGATGTGGTCGGTGAACACAACGTCGTTGAAATGCTGGACGACCTCGGCGAGGATCTTCACCGATTGGTTCAGCACGGCTGCCAACTCCTTGGTTGGCGCCATGCTCTTCTCGTCAAGCAGGAACTTGGCCCGCCCGTAGTCGGGCGACCCATCCACTCTATCGAGTTCCGGCCAAATGGAATCCATGTACTGGGCCTTCTTGAACGAGATGTGGATTCCTGCGCTCCGATGGTCCTTGCCGAACCCGCGACGCAGCCATGGCACCGGCAACACGACGAAGGCCTCGTAATCCCGCCCTGGACGGACCATGTAGTATTCCTTGAGCTTCAGCGGACCTTCAACATCGGGGAACTCCTGGTCTGAGTTCTCGAACAGAACGATGGCGTCGGGCTTTCGTTTGGCGAACTTGCCGATCAAGGCTACCGCCGCGTTCGGCTTCTCGATCTTGAGTTCCGCGGCGAGTTCGTCGTTCTTGGGCTCGACCTCGATGACCAGCATGCCATCCTTGATGTCCACCTCGGCTGCCGGGCCGAAGCCCGAGTCGCTGCTGATCCGTTCGAGGAGGTAGCTGACGGTGAGACCCGTGTCGACTCGCAGGCTCACGGTTACGTCGGTACCATCGGCGCGCTTGCCAACTACCAGTAGCTTGTCGCCATTATTCACGCTCTCGTCTGTTTGCTTGACTTTGAGCGCGTTCAGGAGGGTCATCGCCTCTGCCGGCTTGCCCGTTCCCTCTTCTGTCAACTGCAGCGAGGTTAGCCTCGTTCTGCTGTAGGCGAGCTTCCACCATCGAGCCTCTCCGGACTCGACCGCCACGTACGCCACTGAGCGTTCAGTGAAACCTCGAGCCAGGCTCCCCCCTGCCCAAGCGATGTAGAAGAGCCTCTTTTCGTCCGCGGAGCGCAGTGTGATGTTGACGCGAATGTCGCGCTCATGGAGCTGTTGCTGTCCGTTCGCCTGCTTGACCGCTGCGCGCACATGCCAGTCGATCGTTTCGCGAAGCTGCTGGGCGGTGCGCAGGAGTGACCAGTGTAGCGCGCGGATGCGCTCATCCCACACCACGCTCCGCAGCTCGTTCTTCCCTTGCACGACGTTGAAAGCGGCATCGAAGAAGATCAGCGCCGGCTCGCGCCATGACTTCACCCAAACCCAGAACCGAGCGGCCCAGTAGCTAAGCGGGTTTCCCTTTGGCCCCATCGCCGGGGGCCTCCGTCCAGCCGCGATCCTGCCGCGCAACGCCTCGGCCGTGCCTCGCAGGAACGCCGAGAGCAGAAGTAAGCTCAAGAAGAAAACGACGAACAGAACCAGGTATAGAGACTTTGCGTTGAAGCCGGCTGCCTCGAAAAAGGCGTCCTCTATGAGAGCGATCCCGGCCAGGCCGCCCAGGCCGGCCCACACGGTCTTCGCAAAATTGCTCAGGAACGGACTGCCCGCAGCGCTGCCTTGTGCCGGCCCCGCCGTCTGATTGGCCGCCGTGTCACCCTCACCGTCGGCTGAATCCGGCTTGGGTGGGATCTTCCACACTTCCACCACAGTGAGAAAGGCGAGGAGGATGGCGATGGCGAAGACGGTGGCGCGTTCGAGGCCGAACTTGTCACTCGGCAGCCTCCACAGGCGGTCCGGCAAGCTCGAAAGCCACGCGCCTACCCGGCCCGGGAGATCCCGGAGACGGGGTACCCCGCCGGGGCGCGCTGACTGGAGGCCCGGCGTGGCGATCGGCTCTGGGGCGAAGGTCCCCGATTCCGAGTCATACCAGAAAAGCCGAGCATCCAGCTCGTCGCCCGTAAGTCTCAACAGGGAGAACCCCCGGGCCTGTATCGGCGAGTTGGCTTGGTCTCGCACCGACAGCGGAGGCGACACGAAGAGCTTGCCCACACGAGATCTACCTGCTTGCTCGGACCATTCGTACGGTGCGTGGTAGATCTCCTTGTGCGAGTCGTGCAGGTGGCCAGCTAGGACCCCGATCACGTCCCC
>JABDII010000548.1 GCA_013003805.1 Gemmatimonadales bacterium | reverse complement strand
CGTCTCGTGCATCGACGACCAACGGAATACGAAGCGTGACCGGGAGGAGTGTGTCACCGCCGGGCACCGGGACCTCGACCGACGGGGTGCTATCGGTCACGATGCGAATGGGGAGATCGGTCGCAGTGCCGGCGAGGCGTCCTCCGTCGGCCGTCCGGACCCGCAGCCGGTACACTCCTGATTTCCGCGGAACGAAGTCGCCTTCGAAGGTGGAACCCGAGACAGTGAGCCCATGAACGGTCGCGGCCACCCAGCTCGCCTCGGCCAACTCAGCCGTCGCCTGCCCCGCCGTGGCAAGCCTGGTGCCGGCGGGGAGCAACAGAGTGTCGCCGTTGGTGGGCAGGGGTTCGTCGGCAAGACGGAGATACGCAGGATACCGTGCAATCACGGAGAGGGATCCCAGAAACGCCGGCAGCCTGACCGTGACAGTGAGCGTCTCAGAATTCCGGGTCCCGCTGGTGAGTCGCGCGTGGAGATCGCTGTCCAGCGGCCCTATGGTCAGAGTGCTCTGCCCCGCCTCATCGAGTGCGACCCGCTCACTGCGCCACGCCTCTCCGGGCGAGCGGGTCCACAACACGGCGCTCCGACGCCCAAAGGCCTGGAGTTCGAGCTGAACTGAGTCGCCCCGGTTGACGACTTGGTGCGAAGCCCGGAGAGCCACCGGTGCAATCGTCGCGTCCCAGGCAGCTCGCGGACGCCAGAGGAGTGCTGCGGAGCCGTCAACGGGGCCGGCGGAGACGATGAGGAGTAGTCCGACCAGCAGGAGGGCGGCACCGCGGGCGGCGTGACCTCGGGCTTCTTTGGTCAGAGACGAGATAGCTCGCCCTCCCGCACCGGCGAGGTCTCGCGCACCAGCGCGGTCGGCCTCGCGGTAGAGGGCTTGGCTGGTACCCTCGATCGGAGGCTCGAGCAGGGCCGTGAGCCTCCCACGCCGCCACACGCCAATGTCTTCGAGCGTGCGCGCAACGGTGGTGAGGCTCAGCCTCCGGCGATGGCGCCAGCCCCAAGCGCCCAGCGCAATCATCATGAGGATCGCGCCTGCCCAGGCCACCAGAACCCAATAGGGCGGATCGAACCACTCGAGCCTGGCAAGCCACGCGGCAGCACCCAGCACCACGAGCACACTCCCCAGGATGGCTCCCGTCCACGCGGCACCCTCGAAGCCTCGCAGGGGAGCGGTCAGCCGTCGCAGCGTGTCGGCCGTGGCGCGGTCGGTCATCCGGCGTACCCGACGGCGTAGGCGAACAGATTGACACCCATTCTGATTGCCGGCTCACGGGTTTCAGGCGGATCACGGTGAACCTCGGGATCCTCCCACCCGTCGCCAAGGTCGGACTGGTAGCTGTAGAAGACCGCCAGGCGGCCATCAATGAAGATGCCGAACCCTTGGGCAGGTTTTCCGTCGTGATCGTGCACCTTCGGAATGCCCTCTGGAAAGCGGTACACCACGTTGTAGATCGGATGGTCCAGCGGAACCTCGACCAGCTCCCGATCGGGATACATGCGGGCGAACTCGCGCCGGATGGATGCGTCCATGCCGTAGTTGTCGTCGGCGTGTAGGAACCCGCCGTGTTCGAGGTAGCGTCGGAGCGTCCGCAATTGGGCCTCGGTGAAGTTTACGTTGCCGTGACCCGTCATATAGAGGTAAGGGACATTCCACAGATCATCGTCTTCGAGGGTGACGACCCTCTCGCGGTCGGCAACACGAAGCCGTGTTCGAGCACGGATGGCCCGGATCAGATTGGGGAGGCTCGACGGGTTGGCATACCAGTCGCCGCCCCCGGGGTACTGGAGTCGCCCGATAGCCATCGCCTGAACCGCTGGCCGGTCCCGGTCCTCAACGCCTCCCTCTCCTGATGGGGAGAGGAGGACGAGGCCTATGGCGGCGGCCCACGAGGATGCGGTCACGGCATCTCCATGACGAGACGATAGATCTCATTACGCGCAAAACCAGTGGTTTCCGTCAATCGGTCAACCACGGAGCGTCGACTCAGCCCCTCGGCAAGGAGGGCGGCGGCTTCCGCTCTGAGCCTCTCGGGATCCGGTGCGGGCCTCTCGGGGCGCCCGGCGCCTTCGAGAACCAAGGTAATCTCCCCACGAGGCGGCTCCTCCGAATAGTACTCGGCCAGATCCTCGAGAGTCCCTTCGCGAAACTCCTCGTGCATCTTGGTGAGTTCCCGTCCTACCACCGCTTGCCGGCCGGGCTTGCTCACCTTCGCCAACTCACGAAGGAGCGCTCCGAGCCGCGGGGCTGCTTCGAAGATTACGACGGCCCACTCCTCCGTCGCCGCCCGATCCAACAATCGACGGCGTTCGGTGCCCTTGCGAGGCAGGAACCCCAGAAAGAGAAATCGGTCGCCGGGCATCCCGGAGGCCGAGAGCGCCGCCAGGACGGCCGAGGCACCGGGGATGGGGACGATGAGCAGGCCGGCCCCTCGCACGGCCCGGACCAGCTCCGCGCCCGGATCGCTCACCCCCGGGGTGCCGGCGTCCGACACGAGAGCGACACTCGACCCAGCCTTGAGCGTCGCGACGACTTGGTCAATCCGGGTCGGCGGCGAATGGGCGTGGAAGCTCATGAGCCGTGCCTTGGCGCCAAGGTGAGTGAGGAGGCGGCGCGTGTGGCGGGTATCCTCGGCGGCGATGATTGGCACGGTGCACAGGACCTCCCGTGCGCGCGCCGAGAGGTCCTCGAGATGCCCAAGGGGCGTTGCGACCACGTACAACGTGCCGGGGGTGCTCACCAATCGATGGTCCACGGCAAGGTGTCGTAGAAACCGGCCCCGTGCAGCACGTGACGGTGGTCGCGCGTCGCCTCACGGAGAAGACCGGGCGCCGACGTAGGCAGTACGATCTCGACACCTTGGAGCAAATCGGTGACCCAGGCAGTGAGCGCCTGGGTGAGCGCGTTGGCGGCGATAGCCAAGGATCCCGGGTCGGCCGCCGCCTCGAGCCGGAGGTAGGTCGCTTCAGGATGGAGCGCGATCACATCATCGATGGATTTGTGGGCTCGTCTAGTCCCTTCGTCGTTCAGCTCGGCATTGACGGCGTCCACCAGTCGCTCGACGACCTCCCGATACATCCGGAGTTGTGACGGGAGCGCCTGGGTGGGGACGGTGGAGGGCGGGTGTAACAGAGTGCCGGCGATGGCCGGCAGGCTATCGTCGGCGAGCGGCGTGAACATGGCTTCCAGATAGGATGGCACGGAGACATCCTCGGCCCGGTCGCATAGGTACCCTCCGGTGAACTGGCCCTCGTCGAACTGGAGGTAATTCACCCGCCCCCCGGAGATGAACTCGAGCACGCCAGAATAGCGCTCGTCCATGAGGGCCGGAAACATCTCGGCGGGGTCAGATGGATTGACGAATCGGAGCTCCGCCGGACCAGCGGAGGCGCCGTACATCATCGCCAACTGGGCCGCGTCCGCCGTCGCGTAGAGTCCCTCACCGCGCTCGCCGGCGGCCTTCAGGCGGCGCACGGCTTCATCGATTGGGAGGATCTCCCGCGCCACGGGGCCCAGGGTGGCGGCATTCACCAGCGTGCCTTGGTGGAAGAACAAGAGGACGACTTCCTCGGGTAGGTAGCCGGCAAAGTATGCGTCGACTTTCCCGTCGCGGCTCCGCTGGGCAAACGAAATTAGGTTGGCGATATCGACGAACGCGAGACGCGTGCGCCGAAGGAGGTACCCCGTGGCGGGAAAGACAATGTCGTGAAGTCTGACAGTCGATTGCAGCAAACACGCGCTGCTTGCACGCATAGGCATTCCGCTGGAGGCCGCTCCAGCCGAGCGGCCCCACGGGCATACGATCTAGGAGAGGTGCTCTTTGATCTTGCCTTCCAGCATAGCCTTGGGAACGGCTCCCACGACCGTATCGACGTGATTTCCGTCGCGGAAGAAGAGGATGCTGGGAATCGAGCGAACGTTGAATCGCATGGCCGTGCGTTGGTTGGCGTCGACGTCCAATTTCGTCACCTTGATCTTGCCGGCGTATTCTCCCGCCAGCTCCTGAAGCGACGGCGCAATAATTTGGCACGGCCCACACCACGTGGCCCAAAAGTCAACCAGGACCAGCCCCGAGGCCTGCTCGACCTCGCCGGCAAACGAGTCATCCGTCACGGTCACTGGCGCGCTCGATGTTGTGCTCATCCGTTCCTCTCTTCTCATCCGACGGGGCTCACAACGAGCCGCCGCGCTGGTTACTTTGATAGCTCCACCCGATCCTCAACCACACCTTCCCCCAGAGGAGATCCGTGTCGAACTCCGCTCGCATCGCCCACGTGGGGATCGCCGTCCCTGACCTCGAGTCGGCGTTGGGCTTCTACCGCAATGTCCTCGGCCTAACCCCCCTTCCCACTGAGGAAGCGGATGGCGCCGCGATCGCATCGCTGCCATTCGGCGACGCACAGGTCGAACTCCTGGCCCCCCGGACACCGGACGGACCCATCGCACGATTCCTCGCTCGCCGAGGGCCCGGCATTCACCACATCTGCTACCGGGTCGATGACCTCGAGGCCGCGCTCGACGCTTGCCGAAAGCACGGCTACCGTCTCATCGACGAGGCGCCCCGACCCGGCGCCGGCGGACACCGCATCGCATTCGTGCACCCGAAAGCCACCTCGGGCATCCTGCTGGAACTCACTGAATAAGGAAACGCAAAACGCCCCGCGAGGTTCCCGCCACACCCATCCTATTCCCGGCACGGCGCGAGGGGGTTTCCCAGGGCCGTGAGATCAATATTCCGGATGATCCATCGGGAATCGCGGGTCCGCACCACCTGAATCGGCACCTGCCGCACACACGTGTCCCGCTGGATGTCAACCGTGACATCTCGGATATTCTCGTCGTCCGGACTTGGCCTGCTCGAGGCAATTTGGAACGAGTTGTGGCGCAAGTACACTTGCATCACCTCGATCCGTTTTTGATAGTCGGACGGCTCATTGGTCTCAGCGGCGGACCCCTTGGCGGTGCCCCAGAACTGGGCCATCTTGGCCAGGTTGCTGTCGGCCACGCTTTCGAGGAACGTCTCCACCGCCGATTCCGGGGACGGACTCGGTGGAACCTGCATCGAGCTCTGACCGCACCCGATCAGAAGCGCGAGCGGAGCGAAAATCCAGCGCTGGCTCAAGGAAACCTCGTGGATTGGATACCGGGGACGAACTTAAACGAAGGGGAGAGTCGGAGCAATGACTCCACCACGGCTATACGTGAACATCGATCACGTGGCGACCGTTCGCGAGGCGCGGAAGGCTGACGAACCGGATCCTGTCCTCGCAGCGGCGGAATGCGAAGCGGCTGGGGCTGAGGGCATCACCGCTCACCTGCGAGAAGACCGCCGGCACATTCAGGACCGCGACGTGATCGCATTATCGGAGCGGGTACGTACGCTCAATCTCGAACTCGCCACCAGCCACGACGTGCTCGCCCTTGCCTGTCGACTCCAGCCGTACCAGGCCACTCTCGTTCCCGAGCGGCGGCAGGAGATCACCACGGAAGGTGGCCTCGACTTGAAGGGCGATACGGCCCGTCTCCAAACCACCATCGACCGCCTCGCGGAGGTAGGTTGTCGCCTCAGCCTCTTCATTGATCCCGAGTTCGAGCAGATTGAGCTGGCAAAGAGCCTCGGCGTGCCAGCCATCGAATTGCACACGGGGCGCTATGCCAACACGTGGCGCGAGAGCCCGGCGGCCCTCGAAGACCTGCGGGCCGCGGCACGGCACGCCACGGAGATCGGTCTCGCCGTGCACGCGGGGCATGGACTGACCTATGCAAACGTCCAAACGGTGGCTCGCATACCCGAGATCGAGGAGCTGAACATCGGCCACAGCATCGTCAGCCGAGCAATCTTTTCTGGCATCCGCCCTGCTGTTCAGGACATGGGACGGCTGGTGCGGGGTGGCTGAGCCCACCGAAGCGACCGGCGCCGTTCTCCGTTTCCGGGCCGTGGTTTAGTTTATACCCCACCGGAGCCGTCACCCGACACCCCTTCGAGGCCTACATGAGCACTCCGCTTGGCGCTGCGGACTTCTTTGCCCTGGAAGCCGGAGAATACCTCGAGCGCCTCGGCGCCCAGATCGCCCGACCCGAGGGCCCCGCCCCTAATGAATTCATGCGATTCTCGCGGGCCCTGCGCGGATCGGCGCTGATGGCGAAGCAGAGCGACATTGCCCACGCAGCGGCCGGCCTCGAGGGGGTCGCCCGCAAGCACCGCGAAGGGACGCTGGCCTGGAGCCCTGCGGTCCGCGAAGTGGCAGGCCAAGCGATCGAGGAGCTCAAGCTCCTGGTTCGGGCCGCTGGAGACTGGGGCGAGGAGCACCGCACCCGCGCCGGCCGGGTCGCCGAGTCGTTAGGAGACATTGGTGGCACGCCGACGGGATTGGGAGTGTCACGTCCGCCCCCGACCCCGGCGGCGGCCCAGGGCGTGAGCGCGGGCGTGCGCGCCTTCGTCG
>JABDII010000538.1 GCA_013003805.1 Gemmatimonadales bacterium | reverse complement strand
ACCAGCGCGTCTCCACGTAACCCTTGGCGGGCACGACCTGCGCTGTCGAGATGGGCACGTCGGCGCACATCTGGGCGACGACGTTTACCATCTCCGCGGCGGAGATCCCGGAGTAACGGATCACGATCGGGTTCTGGGCGCCCTCGGGCACGGGGTAGTTGCGCGGCACCGAGCTACCGCCACCACAAGCGCTCGCCACGATGACGGCCAACAGCGTGGCGGACGAGTTCTTCAGCATGAGGCTCACCTCGTAGTTGAATTCCATGAAGCGACCAGCGGATAGCCTTGGCCGGAAGCGACCTCAGGCTCAATCGAGGATGCGAACCGTGATGGCGGCAAGTTAGGATCGCGGGCCGGGGTGATGCCAGTGGGTTAGTCCGCCGCGGAGTCCGGCTCGAGATGGGTCGGCCGCCGGACCATCGCGCGCCTAAAAAGAGACCGGAAGCAGCGCAGCTGCTTCCGGTCTTCCCGTTGAGTGTGACGGCTGGTGCCGTCGACGCGGCTTCGGCCTACGGGGCGTTGATGATGCTGTCCGCGTAGGCGTAGGCGTTGTCGAGCAGCGCGTTCGTGTAGGCTGGGTTGTGGACCCCGAAGCTGCCGTCCTCGTAGACGAAGAAGGCGGCGTAAAGGGCTTCACGCTGCCACGGCAGAACGGCCGGGGCCTGGCTGTCCCAGTTCGCCTCGAGGTCGGCCCAATCGGTGTAGCCAAACAGCACGGCCATCTGGTCCAACTTGGTGCGGACCACCGTCTGCGCCAGGTTCACGTCGAAGTCGGTGATGCCCTGGTGGCAGGGCAGGCAGTTGCCGACGGTCGGATTCCACGTGTGGAACGGGTGGGCCACCATCTCGCCGTGCAGCATGGTGTCCCGAACCATATGGCATTCCACGCAGGCGAGTGAGATGCTCTGGTGCTGGTGGACACCGTTGTACGTCTTCCCGGGGATCTCGTACCAGCCGGCCCCGATGAACATGTCCATCTGCGGACTGAGGTGCGGCCCGAAGTGGGCGTACCCGTTGGCGATTTGACCCTGCACGTTGGAGGTGTTGCGCCGGCCGTGGTGGCACTGCGCGCAGGTCTGCGCGGGGCCGTAGCCCTCCATCCGCGGCACCTCTTCGTCGCCGGGCTGATACGGGAACGTGTACTGGACTTCCTCAGGACTCGTGTTGCGCAGCTGCGCGTAATTGCCGCCACCGGCTTCGCCGATGTGTGGGTCGTGGCAGGTGGGGCAGCCGATGAAGCTGACCTCGTGCTCGAACTCGTAGGTCGCGTACCTGGGATCGTTGTCCTCGATGAAACCTTCCGACGTGTGGCACGGCTGGCAGCTCGATACGTGCGCGTAGTGCTCCTGGTTGAAGGCATCGATATCCCCGCCCGCGGCGAGCGCGTGACCCGAATTGACCCACTCGTTGATCTGCGTCGTGTGGCACTTGAAGCAGAGCGACGTCGACTCGGTACCGACGAAATGAGTCGAGAATGAGATGTCGGGGCTATGGGCGTTGAATTCCGGACCCATGGGGCCGTGACACGACTCGCACTGAACCCCCTCAAGGGCCAGCCTACGCTCGGCCGCCGTATCCCCCGCGACGCCGTAGTAGTCATCGTAGCCGTAGATATCCGGACCGCGGTTCGCATCCGCGATGGCGGTGTCGCCGAATGCCACCTGCGAGTCGAAGCCCGTCGAGTGGCACTGCAGGCAGTACAGATTGGTCTGGCTGTCGCCGAGGTCGTCGTACGCCTGGGTGTGACCCGTGGTCAGCACGTTGTCGACGTTGGTGGCGTGGCAGTGCATGCACTGCTCGCCGAACCCGCCGAAGTAGGTGTAGGGGGCGACCCCCTCTCCCGGCGGTCCCGGCGGACCTTCTGGCCCCTCGACGCCTTGATCGCCTTCGCAGCCGAAGGACACGAATGCCAGGGCGACCGCTGCTACAAGCCCGAACAAATGGCGCTTCATGAGAACCTCCTCCCTGGAATATCCAACAGATCCACCGAGCCCGCCGGCCGACCAGACTCCCAGCCACGTGCTCCGAGGTGTTCCAATCCGTCGGCCTTATCCGCAGCAAACATTCCATTGCGGCGGAGCGGTGAGAGGCCCCCGGGGCTTCAGAGGTATATGCCGATGAGCATTTTCAGATGGGTGTCGAGCGGTGGAACCCCCAGGGGGTGGGTAACGGAATGTGAAATGGCTCACTTGGGCGGACGCGGATGCTGGCTGCTAGTATGCGCCATCCCGCCCCGTTTGGGGCAATCTGTCAAAGCGAGCGCCTTTTGACGAAACAAAGAATCCTTCTCGCTCTGGTTGGGCGAGTAAGTTTACTGCGCTGGCGCCGTGTGCGGGATGGCCGACCGTCCCTGAGGGTGTTGCGGAACTCGGAGGAGGCCGTATAA
>JABDII010000483.1 GCA_013003805.1 Gemmatimonadales bacterium | reverse complement strand
CCTTCGGTGTCGAGGCCGCGGCGCAGCGCTATTTCGGCAAGTCGGTGCGCAATCTCAATGTGGCGGAGGCCGGTATTCTCGCGGCCTTACCGAAGGCGCCGTCGACCTATAATCCGCGCCGGAATCCTCGTCGTGCGATCAAGCGGCGAAACCTCGTCATCAATCTAATGCGAGCTCAGAAGCTGCTCTCGACCGACCAGGCCGAGCGATGGAAAGCCTATCCTCTCCAACTGTCGTCGCGGTCGGACTTCAGTGGCGTTGCCGAGTATTTCGTCGAGTTCATTCGCCAACAGCTGGACGCACGGTTCGGCCACGATTTGTATCGCGAGGGACTCCGGGTCTATACCACCCTCGATCTCGACGTCCAAGAAGTGGCCGAGCGTGCGCTGGAAAATCAACTCAGTGCAATCGAGAACGGAGATTTCGGAGAATTCTCCCATCCCACCTACAGCGAGTATCTGGAAGCACGAGCGGAGGAGAACGCGGCTGCGACCGAACCGTCCCCGTACCTGCAGGGTCTCGTGCTCACGCTCGAACCCAAGACGGGGTACATCAGGGCCATGGTCGGGGGCCGGGATTTCGCGGACAGCAAGTTCAATCGCGTGACCCAGGCCATGCGCCAACCCGGCTCCACCTTCAAACCCTTTGTGTATTCGGCGGCGCTCCGGGCCGGCATTCCGCTGTCCTACATCTTGGTCGACGAGCCGATCAGCGTTCCGATGCGGCAAGGAGAGCCGGACTGGGAGCCGCAGAACTTCAATCTCCGGTTCAACGGGCCGATGACACTCCGGGAAGGCTTGTATCGCTCCATCAACGTCATCGCAATCCGATTGGGCATGGAGGAGGTCGGCGAGCAAGCCGTGGTCAGCGAGGCGGTTCGGTACGGGATTACGACCCGGATTCCGGCGTATCCGTCGATCTTCATCGGCTCCGCCGAGGTGCTGCCGATCCAGATGGTTGCGGCCTACACATCCTTCGCCAATCTCGGTGTCCGGACGACGCCGATCGGTATCCTCCGGGTAGAAGACCGTGCGGGAGAGATTCTGTGGGAGCCGGCGATCCAGCGTGAGCGTGTCGCCGACCCTGCACATGGTTGGCTCATGTCCGACCTGCTGCGCGACGTTGTCCGCAGAGGCACGGCGTTCAACGCTGTGACGGCGAAAGGCTTCAGAATCCCGGCGGGCGGCAAGACCGGAACGACCAACGAATACAACGACGTATGGTTCATCGGGTTCACCCCAGACTTGGTGACCGGGGTGTGGATAGGCTTCGATCAGCCACAACGAATCATGAACAACGCACAAGGCGGTCGCCTCGCCGCACCGGCCTGGACGGCCATGATGAAGGAAGTTTATGAGCGGCGCGCGGTTCCCGACGGCTGGCGACGACCAGGCGGACTCAGCTTTCAAGAGATCGATCGCACCACCGGTTACACCGCCACCCCGTTTTGCCCCACCGACAGCCGGGTCGTCGAGTCCTTCCTCCCCGACACTGAGCCGGTGGATCCCTGTCCGGTACACCTTCCGTTCCGGATAACCGGCGCCGGATCCCAACAGCAGACCGACGTCAGTCCGTAGGATGCCCCCTCCGCGGCGGCTGAGCGCTCCGTGGATCTACCCGGTCCTCGGTGAGCCCATCCGAGACGGTACCGTGCTCATCGATGAGAGCGGCCACGTCGTTTCGATTGGCCCCAGTGCTCACGTCCCGACTGCGCCGGAGTGTCACCAGGAGCACTTCCCCGGGGCAGCGATCATGCCCGGCCTCGTGAATACCCATACCCACCTCGAACTCACCGGACTGGAGGGCCAAGTACCGGAAGAGGATTTCGCCGCGTGGATCCGGCACCTGCGCGCGCTGAAGGAGGAGCGGTTATCTGGACAGTTCCTCGAGGCCGCGCGTCGTGGCGTCGCCGACTGCTTCGCGAGTGGCGTTACCACCGTAGCGGATACCGGTGATTCCGGAGCTGTGATCCAGGCGCTGGCGGAACTCGGTGGGAGTGGGGTGGTCTACCAGGAGGTGTTCGGCCCCCATCCCGATCAGTGCCGCGACAGCCTTGACCACCTGCAATCGCGCCTCGCCGAGTTGCGTCGATTTGAGTCCTCCCGCATCCGACTCGGCGTTTCCCCCCACGCTCCCTACACGGTGAGTGAAGCGCTGTACCTCGCCGTCATGGAGCTGGCCCGCGCTCAGGATCTACCCGTGGCGGTCCACATCGCCGAGTCGCCGGCGGAAGCGGAATTCTTGCTTCAGGGAACTGGGGCGTTCGCGGATGCGTGGCGTGGGCGTCAGATACCCCTCCCAACTCGCCTGGGCCGTTCGCCGATTGTCTGGCTCGAGGCCTGCGGAGTCTTGGCACCTGGGACCTTGTGCATTCATGCGGTGCAGGTCGATGCGGGTGACATTGCGTTGTTGTCACGTCACGGGTGTGCTATCGCCCATTGCCCCGGCTCGAACGTGCGCCATGGGCATGGTGATGCTCCGCTTGCGGCGTTTCTGGCGGCGGAGCTCAGGGTTGGGGTCGGCACCGATTCGGTTGCGAGCGTGACTCGACTGGACCTCCTAGCTGAGGCGAGAAGCGCGCGGAAACTTGCCGGCCTCAGCGCTGAAGCCTCCTTAGCCCTATGCACGCTGGAGGCGGCCCGGGCGCTGGGCCTGGACCATGAAGTAGGGCACCTGTCAGCCGGTGGGTGGGGTGATGCGACGATCCTCGATCTTGGGGACCCTTCCGCCGAGGGTGCTCTGGCAGAGGCCCTGCTCGAGCGCGCTCCGGAGGACGTGGTGGCGACGTACGTGGGCGGACGGCAGGTGTACGCTCGCGACCAGTCTGCCCACTAATCGTCGGGCGGGCGTGGACGTCGCTCTCTTGCCCTCATCTAAATGCTCCGTTACGATTTACCTGATCGAGGACCGTACGTGGAGGTTCCCTTTCCACTCGTGGTTTTGCGCTGTCTTGGGTGACCAGACGGGCACCGCGTGACCTCCCACCGGACTGCTGGAGATGAGCGAGTGCGCTGTTTAGCATTGAACGCCTCATTCGAGCCGCTCACGATGGTTCCCGTCCGCCGTGCGCTCCGGCTCGTGATCGACGGCAAGGCCGAGATCGTCGAACCCGAGGGGTCTGGCGTGTTTCGCAGCGAGCGGATCACGCTCCCGCGCCCAGCCATCATCCGTCTCGTCAAGTTCATCCACGTCCCACGCCGGTTCCGCCGGCAGGTGACCAACACCTTCCTCTTCGCCCGGGACGACTATCGTTGCCAGTATTGCCACCGGCCGACGGCGAAGCTTCGGCCGCGTGAGTGTCTCACTCGAGATCACATCGTTCCAATTTCGCGTGGTGGCACGAATGAGTGGACGAACGTCGTAACGGCCTGCAGCACGTGCAATACTCGGAAGGGGAACAGGCTGCCCGTTGAATGCCGCATGTTTCCCATGGTGCCGCCCTCCGAACCGCATTTCGTCCACCTTTCCTGGGCGGTCCGTCGGCTCACCGTGACTCAGGCCAAGTACATCCGCATGTTTTATGGGGAGGATGCGCTCCAAGCCATCGGCGGTTAAGCCTCGCTCGTAGCGGTGGTGTATCCACGTCCGCCCGCTGTCCCTCACTCCCCGAAATGCCGCGACCTTCCTTCCAGCCTAATGCTGGGGAGCCCCGCCATGCGGAGCAGTAGGCGCGTCATTGCGCGCCCGATGACATCACCGATCGCCCGGTCCGTATCCTCATTGTCTGTGCCGCGAAGGAAGCGCTCCAGCTCTTCGATGTCCGAGTCGGATAGTGTTGAGACTGTGAGACTGGCCACGTAGTAGTGGGTTCCTCGGGCCGACGGCTGGATGGCGATGCGATAGGTGGATCCGAGGGCCGATGCGAGGGCCTCCGCGGTCGCGTAGCGTCGCTCGCGCGTGCCGGAGCTGGTGAAGGTCCGCACGGAGAACTCGAAGAGGACAGGCTCCCACCGAATCACCACGTCCCATTCCACGTACTGTTGCAGATTATCGAACCAGACGCTCTTCGATCTCCAAAGCTCGAGCCGGTATCTCAGCCGAACCGGCAGCCCTTCTCGAAGCAAGGAGACCCACGGACTCCGCATCAGGAGATTGTGGGTTCGCACCTGAGGGAATATGGATGGAGGATTGAGTGAATCCCCGGTCAGAGCGATCTCGAGGCGCGGAGTCGACGGGGGGACCTCCTGCGCGGCCGTTTCACGTCCCAGGAGCGCTGCGACACAGACGAGCCACAGCGCCCGCCGCGTCAAACGCGCCTGACACCTCACGTGGGACACCTGTCGCCTCGCACCGATGGCCAACTGACCTAGAACCGATGCTCGAGCCGCGCCGTGAGGCGAACCGGTTCCCCGTCGGTGAGCGCCTTGGCCAGGTACAGGCCGAGTCCCCCGAGGTCCACGCCGATTCCGACGTCGGCTTTCCAATTATCGAGTGAAGGGACGCGGTCGTTCGGGACGCGCCCGGGCCCATCACCCGAGAGCCAAGCAATTCCGGCGTCGGTGAAGAACACGAGGTCCGCCTCGTCCAGACCGATGAAGCGGTTAAGGCCCAGATTGGCGCGCTCCAGGACGCGAGAGGCAACGCCGAGCCGAAGCCGAGTTCGAAACTCGCCCTGGATCACAGCCATGCGGTCGCAGAAGGCGGTCCTCCCTGCGTTCTGGAATCCGGCAGGAGTGCAGGTAACTGCTCGAAAGCCGTAGCCAGGCAGGAGCCCTGGACCTCCGAGGGAATGCCGCCGCTGGATGGGAAGGGGGTCACCGGAGACCCACCCTCTGGCCACCAGACGCAGGCGAACACGACTCCGGGGGGAGACGCGCAAGTACCGTCGGGCATCGACGTGCAAGCGGCTGAACGCGTACGATCCGTCGATCGGAATCGCGTTTCGGATAGCAGTCGGCAACACAACCGGGGCGACGTCATCGCTTTCGCCATACTCGTAGGCCGCGCGGAGCCACCAGCCGGATGCCGCGAAATCGCGGCTCTGCCGGGTATCGAGGCTCAGCCCGACACTGGCAGTGAGAAAATGCCCGTCGTCGATGAGTGGGTTGGCTCGCCAGCGGTCACTGTTGCGAAAGAGCGACCACGGATCGCTGTCCCGGGCGGATCGTTCGTTATCTCGGCGGAAGCCAAGGTCAATGCGGAAGGCATGCCCCGGCTGGAGAAACACTTGGACCCCGTACCCCTGGCCCTCGAACACGTCACGATAATCTCTTTGCAGGAGGAAGGCCGACCATCCGGATTCGATGGTGGAGAGGGGCTGCGTCTCTATCGGGCGCATCTCGCTGTGGGCGGTGATGTCGATGCCAACGAGGGGCAGTGCGGTCCGCCGCCCGCCGAGCCGCGCGACATAACCAAGATCGCGCCGCAGGTCCGATTCATCGGGTGCGGTTCGGAGAATGCCCCGGAGGTCCAGCTCGACTGATGCTTCTTGCGAGGCGCGCCACTCGAAGAGAGGACCAAAGTGAACGGGCAGCCCTTCCACTCGATTGTAGGTGGATCCGGTGCTGAGCCGGAGCGTCGTGCGCAACGCCCCTGACTGAAAGGACTTCGATGCCCGCGGAAGTTTGCCGATGGGCCTGCGGCGTTCCCGGGTCCGAAGCAAGCCGGACTCTTCGCGGACCACCGGCGCGGATTCGACGTAGGTCCGCGCGCTCCCGAGGTGGATTCCGGTTGCCCGGATGCGCAGTTGACCACCGACAATGAGTACGTCACCCCGGACGAGGCCACCGGCTTCGACTATGAGATCCCCATCGATCAACGCAACCGGTCCGTCGATTGCACCCCGCACTCGCAACGTTCCCCGGAACAGGGCAAAGTGACCGGTGAGGGTTCTCCCGCTGGGGATGACGACGTCGCCGGCAAATCGGACGGTCCCGGAGTGGTTGTATGCGCGGACGGCTTCCCGCACGATCTCTTCCGGGGGACCTGACTCCAGCCCCCCATCGCCGAATGGCTTGGTGGGATCGATGACGATGACGCTGTCCTGGGCATGGAGCGACGCGGTCGCCAGGAGGATGGCGAGCGTGAACATCAAGGGCTTCATCCTCGACTCCGATGTAGGCGGCAAGACACATGGCACAATCACCGTGGTGAATCGTGCCGCGGTTTCAGTCCTCAGCCCCCCGGCGGGATGCCCAGGCGCTTCATTCGACGGTAGAGATTGGCCCGATCGGTGTCGAGTGCCCGTGCTGCCGCCGCGACGTTGCCGGAGGCCCGATCCAGGGCGGACTGGATCAGGCCGCGTTCGAACTCCGCGAGCGCATGGCTCAGCGAAGTGTGGCGGCTCTCATCGGAGGGGAGCAGGCTGGTCGTCCCGGTGGCAACCGGGTCCAAGACGCGACGAAGATCCGGCTCATCGATAACGGGGCCGGCGAGGATGGCGGCGCGTTCCACTACGTTGGCGAGCTCCCGCACATTTCCAGGCCAGCCATAGGCTGCGAGCCGGGCGAGCGCTCCGCTGGTGAAGTCCGGCGGAGTCCGTGGGCGAATTCGGCTAGCCAAGTGCGAGACGAGCGCCGGGAGATCCTCCAACCGTTCTCGCAGTGGGGCAATGGGAATGGGAAACACGGCCAAACGGAAGTAGAGGTCCTCCCGAAAAGCGCCTGATTCCACAGCTCGATCGAGTCGATGATTGGTCGCAGCGATGACCCGCACGTCGGCCGGGGTACTTGTCTGAGACCCGATGCGATCGAGTTCCCCAGTCTCGAGGGTGCGGAGGACTTTCGCCTGCGCCTCGAGACTCAGGTCGCCGACCTCATCGAGGAAGAGCGTTCCTCCGTCCGCGAGTTCGAATCGGCCGAGTCGGCGATCGACGGCTCCGGTGAACGCACCGCGTTCGTGACCGAACAGCTCTGATTCGATGAGCTCCCGCGGGATCGCCGCACAGTTCACCGGTACGAAGGGACGATCACTTCGGGGACTTTGCTGGTGGATAGCAGCGGCGACCAACTCCTTTCCGGTGCCTGATTCACCAGTGATCAGGACGCGCGCCTCGGTCGGTGCGACTTGGGCGATCAACCGTCGGACGGCTTGCAGGGCCTGGCTGTCGCCCACTAGATCGCCGGGCGACGAGAGGGCTCTTCGGAGGGCCTTGTTCTCGGCACGTGTCCGCCGCAGCTGAAGGGCCGCCTGTAGCGTAGCGAGAACGGATTCCGGGCTCAGTGGCTTCTCCAGAAACTGGAATGCGCCGAGTCGCGTGGCCTGGACTGCGTCCTGGAGGCCGGCCTTCCCACTCATCATGATGACCGGAAGATCAGTGGCGAGGGTGTGAAGCTCGGCGAGAACTGCGAGTCCATCCGGCCCGGGCGGCGGCATCAGAAGGTCGAGGAGGACGGCATCGGGTTCGCGATGTTCAACCGCCCGGAGTGCGCCGTTGCCGTCGGATGCCTGCTCGACCGAATACCCTTCGGACTTGAGCAGAGCGCCAAGCATGCGGAGGATGTTGGCCTCATCGTCGACGAGCAGCACATGGGGAGCCATGTCGGGGTGCCTAGGAGCGTTCCGGTGTCGGAATG
>JABDII010000474.1 GCA_013003805.1 Gemmatimonadales bacterium | reverse complement strand
TCGTGATTGCCCCCCACCATGACGATTGGCATTCGGGCCCGCACCCGGCCTAATGCGGCAGCGATGTGAAACCCGCGCCGGGGGATGACCCGCCGGTAAGAGAACCAGAAATCGAAGAGATCGCCGTTGACCAGGAGACAGTCTCCCAGGGTGGGCACCGCCTCCAGGAACTCGAGGAGGGACTCCTCGACGTCGGGCCCGGCGGCCCCGAGATGCGCGTCGGCGAGAACTACCATCTGGTTACCAAGCACGGGGCGAAGATACCGGACTCGAGGTGTACGGTGCAAGCGCTTGCCCTGTTTGACTTTCCGGTCTCGGATTGTGAAACTTCCCGTCCCACGGTGGGGCGCTAGGCGCCGGGCCGAGTCCGGGCCTGAGCCCGCCGTGCCAGCAGCCCCGTTTCAACCCTGAGGAGTGCGGTGTGGAACCAACCGAACCCAAGTGCGTCCTTCAAATAGCCGGCGTCCCGCCCAGCGCCCGATGACGAACGCCAGCGAGATCACCTTTCGGGTCAACTACTCGGAAACGGACCGGATGGGGGTCGCCTACTACGCGCGTCACGCCGTATGGCTCGACATGGCGCGAACGGAGTTCCTGCGGGAACGCGGGATGACCTACCGCGAGGTGGAGGACATGGGATTCCGGCTCGTGGTCGCCGAGATGAAAATTCGATACCGTAAACCGGCAGAGTATGACGACCTGATCCTGGTCCGCTGCTGGGTGGAGGACCTCGGCTCTAGACGCATTCTATTCGCCTATTCGATCGAGAACGGCGAATCCAGGCAGGTGTTGGCCAAGGCTGAGACCACCATGGTCTTTCTCGACGCCAACTTCACTCCCAGCAGGATGCCGAAAAACGTCATGGCTGCGCTCACGCGAATCCCAGAACCCATACCGCGGTAGTGTCAATGACAGCTCGTCCACTCTGGTCGAAAGCGCTTTGGGTGCCCGCCGTCCTCCTGACGGGTATCGCCATGCCCGACGCCCGGGCAATGGCCCAGGACAATGCGATGGTCGAGGCGGTGGCCCCCCTGATCGCCGTCGAGGATGCGAGGGAATGGGCGTCCGGCACGCTCAGGGTCGGGATCCAGCATCCCGAGCCGCTGGTGCGTCGCGTCGCCGCGATGGCCATCGGCCGGATCGGGCACCCGGCCGGGGTCGAGCTCCTCGCCCCAGCCCTGACCGACCCGGACTCGACGGTACAGACCGCCGTGCTGTTTGCGCTCGGGCTCTTCGCCGACTCCGCCATCGTTGCGATCATCATCGATCGCTTCTCGGCTCAGCCCCCGTTGTCATCGATCGCGGCCGCCGAAGCAGTCACGACACTCGCGAAGATCGGAGGAGGGGAGGCGCGAGAGTTCATTGCCGGTTTGCTTCGGGGGACGGCGGTTCTGACCACGGAAGCGGAACCTGCGGTGCGTCGGGCGGCGCTCGAGGCCTGGCGGCTCAGGGACCTCGCACCGGGTGATGACCTGATTGCTTTCTACGCCGAGGACGACGATCTGCGCTGGCGAGTGCTGTACTCTCTCTCTCGGCTCCGACCCGCCGGGGCTTCCCAGCGTTTCATCGATGCGCTCCGTGACGCGTATGCGCCCATCCGTAGCCTGGGTGCTCGCGCGTTGTCGGCCTCGTACAGCCGGAAGGCGGGGCTTGACTCAACCGCGATCATCGAGCTCCTCCGTCAAAGCGCGGACGACGAGAACGCGAGCGTCCGCATCCAGGCCATACGTGCCCTCGGTAGCTATCGCAGGGACGCCCTTTCCCCAACGCTTCGGCTCTTCGTAGACGATCCTCACCCCGGTGTCCGGGCGCAGGCGTTGACGGCATTGGCGCAGACTGGAGGGCCGCCGGCGGCCGCGGAGTTCGCTCGGATCCTGGAGGATGGAAAGCCGTTTGCCCTCGAGCGCTTGGCGATCCGAGGTCTGGCTCTGACCGATTCGGCCGGGTTCGTCGCTGCGGCTTCAACCTGGGCTCAAAGCGCCGACTGGCGGCGCCGCGCCGAGGCCGCCAGGGCATGGGCCATGATCTCACCAGGAGCCGCGGCCGGGAAGCCTGAGTTCCTGCAGGATTACGACGGCCGCGTGGTCGGGGCGGCGCTCGAGGCCTGGAGCGATGAAGAGGAAGAACCCGGCGTGCCGCTGGTCGCGGAGGCCCGCCGGCTGCTGTCCCATGCTGACGCCGTGGTGCGCACGGTGGCGGCGAAGGTCCTCGAGCGGGCCGGAGATGCGGGTGACGTCCCGCGACTCGCGGCCATGTTCGATCTTGCCCGGCGGGACTCGATCTCCGACGCCTCCCTGGCGGCCTTGGCGGCACTCCGGGCCCTGTCCGAGGCTAGCTCGGAAGGGCGAAGCGCCGTGTCGGTTGGCTTTCTTTCCGCTGCCTCGTCACCAGAGAACTCCCTCGTCAGGCGCTGGGCGGAGCGTGAATGGCCTGCACTCTCGACCCGGTGGGAGCCAAGCTCCCCGATCGAGACCGGGCGGACCCTCGAAGACTACCGTGCACTTGCCCGGCGGTTTGTCGTCAATCAAACAGAAGATGCCTATCCGCACGTGTTCATCGAGACCCAGGAGGGACGGTCCATCGAAGTAGAGTTGTTCGGACCGGAGGCGCCGATCACGGTGGCGAATTTCTTGAACTTGGTCGATCGCCGGTTCTTCGATGGCAACCGATGGCACCGGGTCGTGCCGGATTTCGTGGTTCAAGACGGCGACCCCCGAGGTGACGGGTGGGGCGGCCCGAGGGAGACCATTCGCGATGAGATCAACCCGCGGCGGTATCGGGCCAATGTGGTGGGGATGGCCCTCTCCGGCCCCGATACCGGGTCGAGTCAATGGTTCATCACGTTGACCCCGCAACCGCACTTGGACGGTACCTATACCGTCTTCGGGCGCGTCGTGGGGAACGCCGCCGGCGTGCAGCGCATCATGCAGGGCGATTTGATCAGGTCCATCTATCGATGATGTTACGCGGATTCTGGCTCTGCCTGCTGTTCTTCGTGCTGCCTACGTCATCGGTGGCGGCCCAGTTTTTCGCATTCGGACAAAACAAGATCCACTACCGTCGCTTCGAGTGGCGCGTCTTGCGCGGTCCCCATGTCGACCTGCACTACTATCCCGAAGCGGCCGACCTCGCCGCCATTGCCCTCGACTATGCGGAAGCCAGCTACGATAGCCTGACGATCAAGTTTGGTCATGCAGTGCCGCACCGCGTGCCGCTTATCCTGTACGCCTCCCATATCGACTTCGAACAGACCAACATCCTGCCGTTCACGCCGCCGGAGGGCATCCTGGGCGCGACGGATTTCGCGAAACGGCGCGTCATCATGCCGTTTCGGGGGAGTATGGCGGAGTTCCGGGCCACGTTACGCCACGAGATGGTCCATGTATTCCAGCTGAGCCAAGTCACGGAGAGCTACCTCCGATCGCCGCGGGCGACGCGTCCGCGGCTACCGCTCTGGTGGACGGAAGGCTTGGCCGAGTGGTGGTCGGGCGGCGAGGACGCCCGCGATGAGATGATCCTCAGGGATCTGACGCTCACGGGGCGCCTGCCGCAACTGCAGGACCTCACCCTGGCCTCCGGCGGCATGGTATACCCACTCGGTGGGCGGATTCACCGGTGGCTGGCGGAGAACTACGGCGATTGGCGCCCGGCCACGCTCTACGCGGAACTGTATCGGTACCGATCATTCGAGGAGGCTATTCTCGGCGTCTACGGGCGGTCGCTCAAGCAGTTAAACGAAGAGTTTCAATTCGCTATGCGACGCCACTATTACCCCACTGCCGCCGAGCGCGTACCGCTGACAGTCGCCGCGCGCGAGTTGGCGCCCCGGGCGGTGAAAGCTGCCTACACACCGGGCCCCGCGAATGAAGGGGAGACCGTTTATCTGTCTCCGCAGAACGGGTACATCAGCATCTTCCATAAGAACCTCGAGACCGGGAAGCGCCGCACCATCGTCACGGGCGGGCGGTCCGAGGATTTTGAGTCTCTCCACCCATTCTCATCGCGGATCGACGCGAGTCGGCCCGGTTACATCCTGTTTTCGAGTCAGCGGGGGGATCGAGACGCCCTGGTCATCTGGGATCTCGATGCCGGTGAACCGGCCGGCAGATACCAGTTCACCGATATCGTCTCCGTCTTGTCGCCCGTCTGGGCCCGGGACGGCAAGAGCATTGTTTTCAGCGGCCTCTCCATCGGGGGCATCTCAGACCTCTACCGTGTCTGGCTGCCCGAGGGGCGTCTGGAGAAACTGACCGACGATCACTACCAAGACCTCGATCCATCCTTCGATCCGGAGGGCCGACGGCTTGTGTTCGCGTCCGATCGGACGGCGGGAGGCCTCGAGGGCGCGGCGAACCTTTTCGTGCTCGATCTCGAGACGCGCGCGCTCCGTCAGCTCACCAGTGGCCCGTGGGTTGATGAGACTCCGCTCTGGGTGTCCGAAGACCGGATCTACTTCACCTCGAGTCGCGACGGCATTCTGAATGTCTTCTCGGTGGATTCACTCGGGGCCGGTCGGCGCGAAACATCGGCGTGGACCGGAGCCTTCGACGCAGCAGTGGTGCCCGAGAAGGACGCGCTCTTGGTAAGTGGGTATCACGGGCTCTCGCTCAATCTCTACTACTATCCGGCGGACGATTCGGCCCGGGCGGACACCTTCGCGGCACCCACGTATCTTGGGCCGCACAGCACGTGGCGGCGGCCCGGTGCCCGAGGGCCCGGAGAGGAACCCGTCCAGGGCCAGCCGTACGCCAAGCGCCTGACGGTGGACATCGCGGCAGGGGAGATCGTGGCGGTTCCCGGCTTTGGGGGGGCGCAGGGTGCCGCCGTCCTGTTGAGCGATCTTCTGAACGACCATCTCGTGTTCGCCAGCATCTCGTCGTTCCAAGGTTCGGAGTTTGGGAGCATCTTCTCGAACATCAATGCCGACGCGATATACTTGAACCAGAGCCGTCGGCTCAACTGGGGTGTGGGCGCATTCCGCCACCAGGGGGCCAATTTCGAGGGTGACCGCAGTGTGGCCTACAACGAGGAGACCGCTGGGGTCATTGGGATCATCCGCTACCCCTTGAGCCGCTACAACCGGATCGAGGCCTCGATGGTGGTCGAGTACTCGGACCGCTTCGACTTCACCTTGCCGGTAGACGAGCTGCGACGGGAAGGACTCATCACGTCTCACTTCGTGTCCTTCGTCCGAGACAACTCGCTCTGGACTCTTACCGGACCGATCGACGGTGGACGGTTCAGCGTGACCGCCGGGATCTCGAGTGATTTCTCCAACGCCAGGTTCGATAGCTTTCTCTTTACGGCCGACTGGCGGAAGTACTTGCGCCTCGGATCGAAGAGTGCCTACGCGGTGCGGGCGATCGGCTTCTACAGCGGGGGAGACCGGCCACGACGCATCTACATGGGTGGGACCAGCGGCATGCGGGGCTACCCCCTCTTTGGACGGATCGTCGGTTCCCGGGCCTTCATGCTGAACCAAGAACTCCGCTTCCCGCTCTTGGACTACCTGACGTTCGGCACCCCCATTGGCGCGATCCGGTTCCCGGAAGTGCAGGGTGCGTTCTTCTTCGACATCGGGAAGGCGTGGTTCCCCCAGGGGTCCGAACGCGCCACACTGGGCAGCTTCGGCATCGGCCTCCGTTGGGCACTCTGGCCGTTTGCCGTCGTGCGCCTGGACGCGGGCCGACGGTTCAGTACCGACGACTTCATGGGCTACGGGCTTACCCGGGATGAGACCACCGCCGGGTTCGTAAGCCTGTGGTTCGGCTTCAACTACTAGGGGTGCGGTCCTAACCCTCGATGCCACAACGCTTTTTGCTTGACCCCCGACGCACGCCCCTCTATTTTGGCCTGCTAGCTGGGGCGGGGGCGTGCCACCCCCTACCCGTATCCCTGGTTCCAGCGGCCGCGACCCCGCTGCCTGCCGAGCAACTGGCCGCCTGGGTAGAGTCGAGCGCGCCGAGTCAGTATCAGTTGCACCGATTCAAGTGGCTGTTTCAGGACGATCGCGCGAGTACTGGTGGTCAGGGGAGTGTGCGGATCGCGCCGCCCGACTCGCTGCGCTTCGATGTGATGGGCCCGTTCGGTGCGAATCCGACTGCGGCGGTCGTGGTTGGTGACAGTTCCCGGTGGGTCCGGCCCGAAGATGCCGTGGAGCAGATGATTCCGAACTATCCCCTCATGTGGGCGATGTTCGGTATCGTTCGCCAACCGCATCCCGATGCCGTCGTCCGCGGCTTTCGCGATCAGGAATCGACGGTATGGCAGTACGCCCGCGGGGTCGATACCGTTGAGTATGCGCGTCTCGAGCGAGGCGAGCCGAAGCTCATGGCCATCGTTCGCCGGGCCGGCGAGGTGGTTGGTCTGGTGGAAACCCGACTCTCGGACGACGGCGTGCCACTCAAAGCGAGGCTCATTGTTC
>JABDII010000473.1 GCA_013003805.1 Gemmatimonadales bacterium | reverse complement strand
ATCCTGGTCGAGTCGGTGAGGCGGGATCCCGAGCGCGGTACTGTGTTGAGCGGCGTGTTCGACGAGCCGTTCGAGCCGACGCTAGTCGAGGCGCGGGTGGACGTGCCTCGGCGCCGCAACATCGAGCGGAACCACAGTGCCACCCACCTGGTACATTACGCGCTCCGGGACGTGTTGGGCACGCACGTGCGCCAGCAGGGCTCGCTGGTTGCCCCCGACCGGCTCCGGTTCGACTTCTCACACCACAGCCCCATCGACTCGGAGACACTCGAGACCATCGAGCGTAAGGTGAACGAGTTGGTCTGGGAGAATTTCCCGGTCGAAACACGCGAACTGCCCTACCAGGAGGCCTTGGCGCTCGGTGCGATGGCGTTCTTCGCCGAAAAGTACGGCGACACCGTGCGTGTCGTGACCATGGGACCGTCGATCGAGCTGTGCGGCGGGACCCACGTGCGAAGCACCGGGCAGATGGGCCTCTTCCGTTTCAGCAGCCAGACCGGCGTTGCAGCCGGCGTCCGTCGCATCGAGGCGATCACGGGACCTGGCGCCTACGAAGATGTGGCGGCGGTCGAAGCACGGATCTCTGAATTGTCGAAATCGCTACATGCCCGGCCCGATCATCTCGTGAAGCGGGTGGACCAGATCCTCGAGGAGCGCGCCAAGCTGGAAGCGCGGCTCGCGGCGATGCTGGAGTCCGGCGCTCCCGGTCCCGTGTCGGATGAGGCAGTGTTCGAGATCAACGGGGTCGCCTTGACGGTCGGGCAGACGTTGTCGGAAAACCGTGACGAAGTCGGCACGCTGGCCGATCGGTTCCGCCAGGGAAGACAAAACGGCGTCTTGATCCTGTTCAGCTCTGCCGGCCGTGGGGCCGTGCACGCCGCGGTGACGGACGACTTGGTAGCGCAAGGCCGGAAGGCCGGCGACTTGGTCAACCGGATCGCCGCCGTCAGTGGCGGGCGAGGTGGGGGGCGTCCGGTATTTGCTTCAGCGGGTGCAGGAGACATCAACAAGATCCCTGCCGCCCGTGAGGCGACCCCTCGAATCGTCGAATCGTGGCTCAAGGGGGAAGAGGCATGACCCCCCCGGTCCCCGCCCGAAGCGAGGTGTGGATTGCCGACCAGGTGCGGGAGGCTCCGGCGGAGCTTCGGCGGCAGGTGCTCCGCGATTCAGCCGCGATCACGGAAACCGATCCTCTCCCAGATGCGCTTGCTGGTGCCGGGTGGTCTGCCTTGGGGCGGGCACTCGCTCGGCCGAGCGACCGCTCTGTCGCGCTGGATCTCCTGACCGCCGATGCCTTGATCACCTTGGCGCTCTTGGCTCAGGCCGAGGAACACCCCGAGGACTTGGGGCAATTCGCCGAGCGACTCGTCGCGGTTCATTCGGCGCGGGCGTGATCGATCTCCACACTCATTTGCTGCCGGGAGTGGACGACGGCGCGCGATCGGGCGAGCAGGCCGTCGAGGTGCTGGAACGGATGGCCAGCGGTGGAGTCACCGACGTCTGCCTGACGCCCCATCTCCTCGCCAGCACGCTGGGCCGCGGTGTCCCTTCGACCCACGACCGGGCCTACGCCGCTCTGACGAACCCGGCCGGGGAGATGCCTCGGCTTCACCGTGGGGCGGAGGTCATGCTCGACCGCCCTCTCGACGGGGGCGTCGCCTCTGAGCGGACCGCGACCCTCGGTGGTTCGCGGTACATGCTGGTCGAATTCCCCCGGCTCGCGGTCTTCGGCGCGGTGATCCAGGCCCTCGGACGCGTGATCGAAATCGGCCTGATCCCGGTGTTGGCTCACCCGGAGCGCTATGCGTGTTGCTCGGTTGGCGCGGTGCGGCGGTGGAAAGAGCTCGGGGCTTTCATGCAGGTGGATGCGACCACGCTCCTGTCGCTCCACGGACGTGGGAACCGGGCCCGACGTTTAGTCGAAGAGGGACTAGCGGACATCCTGGCATCCGACAATCATGGAGACACTCGGATGATGACCGGGGCAGGGGACCTCTTGCTCGAGCAGAGTGGCGACTTGCAGGCGACCCTATTGACCGAGCGGAATCCCGGAGCGATGCTCGCAGACGAGGCAGTGGAACCCGTGCCGCCATTTCAGATCCGCACGTCATGCATTCAGCGCATGCGCGGACTTCTCGAGCGAGAGGATCGATGAAGGAAGACCGGGTCGAGGCGGGGTTGCGCGCCTTGGCGCGCTTGGCCGAGGCGACCGTCGACCAGCGGCACACGATCGTGCGCCTGGCCGGTCTCTATGAGGACACACTGCGGAGCGGCGGGACCCTCTACTTCGCCGGCAATGGTGGGAGTGCCGCCGATGCACAGCACCTCGCCGCCGAATATGTCGTCCGGTATGAGCGGACTCGACGTGGATTGGCCGCTGTCGCATTGACGACCGACACTTCGATCCTCACCGCCGAGAGCAACGATGTTGGATTCGAGTTTGTTTTCGCGAGACAGGTCGAAGCACTCTGTGAACAACGTGATCTCTTGATCCTTCACAGCACGAGTGGCCAGAGTCCCAATCTCCTGCGGGCCGCGGAGGCGGCCAAGAGTGCCGGGGCCAAGGTTGTCGCGTTTGTGGGGCAGGGCGGTCACGCGTTGGCCCGGCTCGCGGACATTACGTTCGAGGCGCAGAGTGCGGAGACGAGCCACGTCCAAGAAATCCAGCTTGCGGTCGAACACCTCATCGTCGGATTGGTCGAAGAAAGCGTGGCTGGTTCATGATTGAACTGACGGAGAAAGCGGTGTTGATCACCGGTGGGTCGCGGGGCATCGGGCGGGCAACCGCATTGCTGTTTGCTGATGCCGGGGCTGACGTCGGGATCACCTACCATGTGCGTCGTGCCGAAGCCGAGGCCGTGACCAGGGGAATTCGAAGCCTCGGCCGGAGGGCCTACGCCGGAGGCGGAGACCTAGCGGACCCCGATGTGGTTGCGGGAATCATCCGTGAGTTCCTCGCCTGCTTCGGCCGCCTCGATTACCTCGTCGCCAATGCTGGCGTGTGGCCCCAAGCGGCGGTCCCCCTTGGGGAGCTCGATGAGGAGCGGTGGCGACACACCATGGCCGCCAACCTCGACGGGGTGTACCAGACCTGTCGAGCTACCCTCTCTCACATGAACGCAGGTGGAAGCGTGGTGTTGGTGTCCAGTACCGCGGGTCAGCGAGGGGAGGCATTTCACGCGGACTATGCGGCCACGAAGGGCGGAATCATCGCGTTGACCAAGTCCTTGGCGATCGAGTACGCGCCGGACATCACCGTAAATTGCGTCGCCCCGGGGTGGGTCGACACGGACATGAGCGCCTCCGAGTTTGAAGGGGAAGGCCGCGCGAACATTGCCGCCACCATCCCGCTCAGTCGTATCGCGCGGCCTGAGGATATTGCGGGACCGATTCTCTTCCTGTGCAGTCCGCTGGCACGTCACATCACCGGCGACGTGCTGAATGTCAATGGCGGGAGCGTACTCTGTGGGTAGGCCATGACGTTTCCCGACTCCATCGCGGTTCCGGCCAGCGTGGTTGAAATCGTCCAACGACTCGAGGACGCCGGGCATGAAACATGGTGTGTCGGCGGAGCGATTCGCGACGCCCTGCTCGACGATCCCCATTCCGATTTCGATATCGCAACGTCCGCTCCCCCCGACGCGGTGACGAGTCTCTTCCCGCATACCGTGCCGGTCGGCATCAAGTACGGAACGATTGGGGTCCTCGATCCCGACCGTGTTCTGCATGAGGTCACCACGTTTCGGCGTGATGTCCGGACCGACGGTCGGCATGCGGAAGTGGAGTTCGGGGCAACGCTCGAAGAAGACCTGGCCCGGCGGGATTTTACGATTAACGCGATGGCGTACCACCCCCTTCGGCGGGAATGGCGTGATCCGCATGCGGGTCAGGAAGACCTCGACCGACACCTGGTTCGTGCGGTTGGTGACGCCGGGGATCGGTTCCGTGAGGATCGTCTCCGCATTCTCCGTGCCCTGCGATTCGCCGCGCGCTTCGGTTTTCAAATCGAAGCCTTCACGTGGCGTGCGGCGCGAGCAGAAGTCGCCGGTATCCGTGATTTGTCGGCCGAGCGGGTTCGCGATGAATGGTACAAGGGACTACGCTCGGCGAAGTCCATTGCTCGATTTGTGAAGGAGTGGATCCGGGTCGGAGCGGCGGACATCTGGCTTCCGGAATTGATCCCTCCCCCCAAGGGGGAGGTTGGCGAGACAGGCCGTTGGCGGCGTCTGGGCGGCAGCGACGCTGTTGAAGTCGCTCCCGAAAGTCGCGAGATCGAGCGTGGTGATGTGCGAGACCCAGTGGTGCTCACGGTGCTCATGTGTCTCGATCCTGTGGCCGTATTCCGGAGGCTCAAGGCGTCGAACAGCGAGATCCAGCGGGCCACTGCCATGATGGTTGGCCCCCTCGAGCCGGGTGGGGCGGACGAGATCTCCGTTCGTCGCTGGATGGCGGCTGTGGGAGAGGCAGCGAACGATCTGGTGAAAGTCTGGAGCCTGCGCCACAAGACCCCTTGGCCCTGGGAGGCGCTGATGCAGCGCATCCGGGCTCGTGGGGACCCGCTCACCCGTGCGGAGCTCGCGGTCACGGGCGACGATTTGACTGAAGCCGGAATCGCGCCAGGCCCGACGCTCGGCGAGTGTCTCGAGACCTTGTTGGCGGCGGTCGTAGAAGACCCCTCGCGAAACACCCGTGAGGAGTTGTTGGCGATAGCCCGGGCGTCGGTCCACGGCGCATGAGCGAGCCGAGCCTGTTCGCTCCATCCGAGCCGTTGGCTGCGCGCTTGAGGCCGAGAGATCTCGACGAGTGCCTCGGGCAGGACCACCTTTTGGCCGTGGGTCGACCGCTGGGAGACGCCATCCGCCGGGGGAATGTGGGGAGCACGATTCTGTGGGGGCCTCCCGGCTCCGGGAAGACGACGCTCGCATTCCTGATTGCCCGTTACACCGACCGTCACTTCGTCGCCTTCAGCGCCGTGACCGAAGGCATCCCGCGCATTCGCCAGATCCTCAAGGAGGCTGAGGCTCAGCGTCAGCTCGGCCGTGGTACCATCCTGTTTTGCGACGAGATCCATCGGTTCAACACAGCCCAACAAGATGCCTTCCTTCCCCATGTCGAACAGGGTCTCATTACCCTCGTCGGCGCCACCACCGAGAATCCCAGCTTCGAGTTGAATGGGGCGTTGTTATCGCGCTGCCGAGTGTATGTCCTCGAGCCTCTGTGCGCGGAGGATCTGGCAACGCTCGTTCGCCGCGCACTGGTGGATGAGGACCGGGGGGTCGGCACGTGGCATCTCACCATGGACGAGGAAGCCGTTGCCCTTTTGGCGGAGCAGTCAGACGGCGATGCGCGTCGGGCACTCAGCGTTGTCGAGGCGGCCGCTCAGCATGTCGGGCCCAACGGCCATGTCGACCGGTCGCTGGTGGCCGACGTCTTGGCTCGCCGAATCCCGGCGTACGACAAGGGCGGTGAGGGCCACTACAACCTGATCTCCGCGCTGCACAAGTCGATTCGCGGCAGCGATCCGCAGGGTGCCCTGTATTGGCTGGCCCGTATGGTCGAGGGCGGAGAGGATCCACTGTATCTGGCCCGTCGGTTGGTCCGCATTGCGGCGGAGGATGTTGGGCTGGCTGATCCCCACGCACTCACCGTCGCGATCGCGGCCAAGGACGCGTACCATTTCCTGGGAACACCCGAGGGGGAACTCGCGCTTGCCGAGGCGGCGTTGTATCTGGCAACCGCCCCGAAATCCAATCGGGTCTACCGTGCCTGGCAGGATGCCGTCGTCGCGGCTCGCGAGACACCGGCCGCACCGGTCCCTCTTCACCTGCGCAACGCCCCGACCGCTCTCATGAAAGCGCTCGGCTACGGCCGAGGGTACGCCTACGATCACGAGACGCCTGACGGTGTTGCGAACCAGCAGTACCTGCCCGACGAGGTCAGCGTCCGGCGATTCTACGTTCCCGGATCCATGGGTTTCGAACGGCGTATTGCCGAGCGGTTGGCCTGGTGGGAGGAGCGGCGGCAGGCCTCCCAACCGGAGGCGGACGTCACGGCCGTTGAGTGAACCAGAGGTCGGGCTTCGGCATGGGACTATATTGCGGTATGGCTGCAATGCGACGATTGGAGGGAATCAGGGCTTGATGCGATCCCGCGGCGGTTGCCGACTGATCCTCTCCACGATCGTGCTGGTCGGTTGTTCTTCCCTTGGCTGGCAGCGATTTCAAGATCCGACGATCGAAGTCCATCGTATCCTGGTGCGCGGGATCACACTCTCCGGGGGAAGTCTCGATGTGGAGGTGCAAGTCCGGAATCCCAACGGCTACGCGATCCGCGCGACGCGTCTCCAACTCGGGTTGAACGTCGCAGGCGCCCATGTGGGTGACATCCGTCATGAGGAGGCATTCGAGCTTCCCAAAGACAGCACGCGAATTGTGACGGTCCCCTTCGAGTTTCGGTGGGGCGGAGTCGG
>JABDII010000463.1 GCA_013003805.1 Gemmatimonadales bacterium | reverse complement strand
TCGATGTTGCCGGTCGACGCGACGCTTAAGGCTGCCCAGCGGCGGATTGTCCTCACCACTATCAGCCTCCTACTGATCATCGGTGTGGTGTCGGCGGTGTTCATCAATAAGGTGGTCCACCGGCCAGTGCTCGCGCTCCACGAGGGTACTCGGCGGCTCGCCGCGGGCGATTTAGACACGCAGATCGCGGTCCGAGGACAACACGAGTTGGCCGAACTTGCCCACGCATTCAACCAGATGTCGGCGGACTTGAGTTCAGCGCACCAGGAACTCAAGGGGTGGTCGCAAAGGCTGGAAGACAAGGTCCTGGACAAGACCGAGGAGCTGCAGCGGGCCCAACGTCAGGTGTTACACATGGAGAAGATGGCGTCGCTCGGGAAGCTCTCGGCCACGGTTGCTCACGAACTGAACAATCCGATCACCGGGATGCTCAACTATGCCAGGCTAGTGGAGCGCGGCCTGGTGGATCAACCGCTCGAGCCCGCGGTTCGAGAGGAACTGGGGCGTTATCTCCATTTTCTCCAAAAAGAGTGTAGCCGTTGCGGGAAGATCGTCACTAACCTGCTACTCTTTGCCCGGCGTACTGGAGCGGAAATGGAGCCCGTGGATGTCAACGACATCGTCGAGCGCAGCCTGATGCTGGTGCAGCACCATCTGAAGGTGAGCGACATTGAACTCCGCACCAAGATGCTCGAAGGCAACGCCGAGATCGTGGCCGACGGCGGGCAACTGCAGCAGGCGTTGGTGGCGTTGCTGGTCAACGCGATCGAGGCGATGGGCGGGGCGGAGAACGGCGGTGGATACCTAAGTGTCCACCTCGCTGCGTCTGACGAGGACGTCTCCATCGAGATCGGCGATACCGGAAGCGGGATCCCGCCCGATGTCTTGCCCAGAGTTTTCGAACCGTTCTTCTCGACCAAGGACGAAGAGAGCGGCGTCGGTCTAGGCCTCGCCGTCGTGTACGGCATCATCCAACGACACGGTGGCACCATCGAGGTCGAAAGCGAGCCTGGCCTGGGCACGACGTTCTACGTGCGGCTGCCACGAGAGCGACCGGTCGAGCCGACCGTGGAAGCCGCGAGCGGCCCGGACCTCGCGGCGCACGCATTGAATGGCGGAAGCCGCCCGAGAGGAGACAGCCACCATGACCACGACCACACTTGAGGCCAGCATCCTGGTGGTGGATGACGAGTTCTCGGTTCGAGACTCGCTACACGATTGGTTTCGCAAAGACGGCTACCAGGTCCACGCGGCCGAGAATGCCACCGAGGCGCTGCATGCCCTCCAGGACCATCACTTCGACGTCGTCCTCCTCGATATCAAGATGCCAGGTATGGATGGCATGGAACTCCAGTCCCGCATCCATCAGATCGAGCCCGAGATCGCGGTCATCATGATCACGGCCTTCGGGTCGGTGGAGACAGCGGTGCAGGCCCTCAAGCAGGGAGCATTCGACTACGTCACGAAACCGATCGACCCCGACGAGCTCAGCCACCTGGTCCAGCGCGCCCTGGAGCAGCAACGCCTCCAGCGGGAAAACGTGCAGCTCCGGGAGACGATCGACGAGATCTCAGCGGCCGACACGATCGTGGGGGAAAGTCCACCCATGCTGAAAGTGATGGAGCTCATCCAGCACGTGGCCAAGACGGACGCAACCGTGCTGATTCTGGGCGAGAGCGGTACCGGGAAAGAACTCATCGCCCGGGCCATCCACGCCAACAGTGCGCGGCGGTACTTCCCCATTGTTCCGGTCAACTGCGGAGCCGTACCCAACGAGCTGCTCGAGAGCGAGTTGTTTGGGCACGAGAAGGGTGCCTTCACCGGCGCGCAGCACCGTCGCAAGGGCCGGATCGAGATGGCGGATGGCGGTACCCTATTTCTGGATGAGGTCGGCGCCATCAATCCTAAGATGCAGGTCGATCTCCTTCGGGCACTCGAGACCAAGGAATTCACGCGGCTCGGGGGGTCGCGCCCAATCAAGGTGGATTTCCGCATCATCTGCGCGACCAATGACAACCTCGAGACCGCAGTGCAGGAAGGCCGATTTCGTGAGGATTTCTATTACCGGATCAACGTGTTCACCATCGAAGCACCGCCACTGCGGTCCAGACCGACGGATATTCCACTCCTGGCCAAGCATATCATCCGGCGACTGGCTCGCGAAATGGACAAGCCCATCACCGAGATCCACCCGGACGCGATGGATCTCCTCGCAAGCTACGACTGGCCGGGGAATGTGCGGGAGTTGATCAACGCCATCGAGCGGGCCATGGTAGTCGGCAAGCCGCCCGCCATCCGGCCGGAAGACCTCCCAGTCTGGGGCGCTCACCCCCGCGGGACATTTGCGGGAGACTCTCTCGCCGACGTGGAGAAGGACCACATCGCTTCGGTCCTCGAGCGGACCGCGTGGAACATCACGCGTGCCGCGGAGATCCTGCGCGTGGACCGCGTGACTGTCTACAACAAGATCAAGAAATACGATCTCCGGCAACCGGCGACTCGAGGCACCAAGAAGTGACGGCCCGCGTCGACTCCGCGAGGATGACGAGTTGCCGGTGCTGCACCTAGTCCCATTCTACTGCGGTGCCGGCACCGACCTGATGGCGCGTCTGGCGGATCGCCTCTCCACAACATTCGGCGTCCGGGTCAAACAGCGTCGTCCATCGTTCGACCCCGAGATGGCCTTCGACGCGTCGCGGGGGCAATACAACTCCCGCATCCTCCTCGCTCAGCTCCTGCGCCACGCGCCCGATGACTCGACACGGGTACTGGGGGTGAGCGCCCTAGATCTCTTCATTCCGGTCCTCACCTACGTCTTCGGCGAGGCTCAGCTCGGTGGCCGGGTCGCCGTGGTCTCGACCCATCGTCTCGATAACGCGCTGTATGGTCTCCCGGCGGAGCCCAATCTCTTGTTCGAGCGCCTCTCCAAGGAAGCGATCCACGAGCTGGGCCACACTTACAGCCTGGTGCATTGTCACGACATGGCCTGTGTCATGACCAGCTCGATGCAGGTCGATGGTATCGACATCAAGTCCGATCGATTCTGCAGTCGGTGTGTACGCGAGATGGAGAACAACGGCGGGTAACCGCTGCGCGGTCGCCTACGCCAGTCTCAGGCGCAGGCGACCCTGACCCCACGCGAGTGCTACTGTGGGCGTCGGTACCGCTCCAACCACTGCAGGTCGTCGTCGTCGATCCGAACCAGATAGACCGAGTCTCTGCCGAACCCGACAAGCCGGGTGTCCTCAGGCAGCATGACGTGGCGGATCAGTTTCCCCGCACCGTCGAACACGTCGTACACCGGGGTCGGGTCATCACCGGGCCGGCTCCGCAGCAACCAGAGCTCTCCATCGGGTGCGACCTGTACCGCACCGGCCGGGAACGGCGGCTTGTATTCCGGCCACTCGCTCTCGTCGATCTCCGGCGGCGGAATCCGGACTAGGCGGGATCGGCCGTTCGTCACCTCGCGGCCCATCGAGCTGCCCATCCGCTCCTGCCAGGCCCGATAGTCCGCCTTGGAGACCTTGATGGGCTGGTAGGCGAAAGCCGGGCCGGGGGTGCGCCTTCCGTCGCGGGAAAGCCACTCGACCTTCCTCCCCCCGATGCGCGCGATGCCGACCCGTCCGTCGTCGGTCACGCCCCAATCATCTTGGGTCGGCATCGGAGCGGGCCGGATCCGAAGCTCCCGCCGGTTCTGATCGCCACTGGCCTGGATGTTCATGGCCGGTGCCTTGGCGAGACCCAAAGTATCGACCGTCCGCGAAGCGCGGTCGTAGCGGATGATGGCGGCCGAGTCGATCGACTCGGGCATGCCGGAGGGGCCCATACGCATGGGCCGACCGGCGAAGTAGATCCCTCCGGCCGCGTCGACACCCTGCGGCGGGCTCAGGAACCGGGCCCCGGGACCGCCGCCGGTCTCCAGGGTTGGCATGAAGGTGTCACCCGGCCTGCCTTCGGGCGTGATGACGAGGAAGCGATTGTTCCCCATGTCGAATACGAGCGTGGAATCGTTCGGGAGTGCATAAAGCCCCATGGGCGTGTCATACTCACCTGGGCCCGCGCCCTGCTTGCTCACCGCCTTGGCGGTCCCGTTGGCCAGGTTGATATGCTGGATAAACTGGTCGATGCGGTCACCCACCAACACGGTGCCGTCGCTCAACTCGCGAAGACCGCTGAGTGCGCTGAATGGTTCATCGTAGGTGGCGTCGGGCTCGGAGAGCGTCACGGACACGGGACCCGTCTGCGCGGCAACCGGCGTAAGGCTTCCGACCATGAGCGCCATGAGTAAGCCAGAGAGGATGCGGGGGAATGACACAGAACCTCCAACGGCTGGGAGCGATACGACAGTCATGAAAGATGGTCTCCTGGGTC
>JABDII010000443.1 GCA_013003805.1 Gemmatimonadales bacterium | reverse complement strand
AGGGAGCCGGCGAGTCGATTGTCCCAGAATCCGTAATCGAGGCCGAAGTTCCAGGAACTCGTCTCCTCCCATTTTATGTTCGGGTCCACCGCGCTGGGCCGGATCGTCGACACGAACTCGGTGCCGAACTGCGCCTGTGTCAGCGGGTCGCCGAACACGTAGTCCTTGTACTGCTGGTAGCTGGCGAAGGCCTGGTTTCCGTTTGACCCGTACGAGAGCCTGAGCTTCAGGTCCGAGAGCCAATCGGCGCTCTCCATGAAGCCCTCCTGCGAGAGACGCCAGGCAACGGCGACCGATGGGAAGGTCGCCCACTGGTTGTCCGCACCGAACTTCGAGGAGCCGTCCGCGCGGATCGTGCCCGTGATCAGGTACCTGTCTTTGTACGTATAGTTTGCTCGCGCAAACCAAGAGGCGAGTCGGCTCTCGTCGACGTTCAGGAACGTGCGCTCGAGCTGGGCCGCTGGGATGCCGTTGGGCCCCAGGAGGTCCGAGCTCAGCTGCTGCGCGAAGAATGAGGGGGACTCGGTGCGCCACTGCTGGTAGGCATACCCGCCCGTGACATCGAGGGCGTGGCGCTCCCAATTCTGAGCATAGGTCGCGTACCCGTCGAACAGCCAGTTGAATTCGGTCGGGTTGGACCGGCTGATCGTACCGTTCCTACCAGTCTCGGCCTGGAACTTAGCGATCGATGGGGCGAAGGTGCGCCGTTCCGAGTTGGTCACGACGTAGCCCAGCCGAGCGGTCGCCGATAGGCCGTCGAGGAACCCGAAGAAGTACTCGCCCGTCGCGTTGCCGATGCTCCGATAGGTCGTGCCCCGGTCGTAAACCAGGTTGAGCTCGCCAACAGGATTGTTCGCCGCCAACGGATCTTCCCACTCGAAGAACCCGCCGTAGGGGCTATCCGGGTCTTCGATCGGCTGGGTGGGGGCGAAGTTGGACGCGTTGCCCAGCACGCCGCCCGGCGTGAACTGGTCCTCGTTCCGCGCCCCCAGGATGTTCGCCTGCAGTCTCAGGCGGTCGTCGAAGAGCAGCTGATTGTAGCCCAAGCTCAGCGAGAGCCGCTCGTTCTTAGAGGCCCGAACGACGCCCTGCTGGTTGAAGTAGCCGAGCGACAGGCGGTAGTTCATCTTCTCGGTCGCCCCTGCCACCGCCAGCGAGTGCTCCTGGCCGAAGGCGCTCTGTTCCACTTCCTTGCGCCAGTTCGTGTCCTCGGCCCCGAGAATGGCGAGCAACTCGGGGGCTTGTTCATCGACGGTCTGGCGGAATTGGGTGGCGTTCATGATGTCGGGCCGACCGGTCACGTTCGACCCAGAGAAGTTGCCCCGGTAGGTGACCTGCGGCCCGCCCGCGGCCGTGCCGCTGCCCGATCGGGTCGTGATGATGACAACGCCGTTCGCTCCCTGTGACCCGTAGATCGCGGTCGCCGAGGCGTCTTTGAGGACGGTGAACGACTCGATGTCGTCGGGGTTCAGGAAGTTCAGTGGATTGCGCCCGGACGATAGCCCGCCTCCGATCTGGAGGGGAACGCCGTCGATGACGTAGAGCGGCTCGTTGCTGCTGGTCACCGACGTGGCGCCGCGGATCCGAATCGAGATCCCGCCCCCCGGCTCCCCGCCGTTATCCTCGGTCACCTGGACCCCGGCGACCTTCGCCTGGATGAGCTCCTCGGCCGTCGTGATGCGGCCGGTGTTGAACGCTTCGCGCGGCACCTCATCCACGACACCGGTGAGGTCCCGTTTCTGCTCTTGACCGTAGCCGATCGCCACGATTTCCTCGAGCCCGATCGGCGCGGGTACCATGACGATCTCGATGGTCGTCGTCTCGTTCGGGAGAACGGTGATCGTCTCCTCCACGTCCCGGTAACCCAGCCGCGTAGCCAGGAGCCTGTAGACCCCGGCGGGCACGTTGGTCAGGACGAAACGGCCGTCGACATCGCTCGCCACGGTACGGCCGGCCACCGTCACCTCGACGTCGGTTAGCGCCGCAAGTGTGGCGTCGTCGGTAATCCGCCCGGAGACGGTGCCTGTCTGCGCCTGGAGCTGGCCGGCACACATCACGACGGCGATGAGGGCGACCAGCAAGTGTGGAAACCTACTCATGGGATTCCTCCACAGCCTCAGGAGTGAGATGTCCCAACTCGAAGCGCCACCAGATCAGCGGCGCCCCGCGCGTTCCCGGCGGAGCGTTCGCCAGTGGCCGGGCATTTTCGGCGGCCTGGCACGCCCTCGACCGGCATCTTCGAGGTATGCGTCGGGGCCAGCGCCTTACGAGCCGCTGCACGAGACCTGAAACAGATGGTTTAGGAGTCTACGGCCATTATTATTTGCGCCCTAGCAGGAACGCAACCCCCTGCGTTTCCACCCGCGAGTGACGGTCGAGAGAGGACGAACCATGACTTAGCCGATTCGTCCACGCGACACGAAGCGGGCCTTGCCGGGTCGCCGCGAGTCCATATTGTGATCTAATGCCGCGTACCCTTCTTTGCTTGCTCCCGCTCATCGGTTTTGCATTCGGGCTCGGTACATCCGTGAAAGCGCAGATGCCGGACGGCGGCGGCGGACCCGTCGCGGTGGACGAGCGTGGGGTGATGCGATGGACGACCACAGGAGATGAGGTGGCGCTCTTCGGCGTCAACTACTCCGCCCCCTTCGCGCATGCGTACCGCGCCCTCGGCTACCTCGATGCCGATCGCAAGCAGGCCATCGACTCCGACGTATTGCACCTCGCTCGCCTCGGCCTCGACGCCTACCGCATCCACGTCTGGGATCGGGAGCTGAGCGACGCCCAGGGCAACCTCGTGGAGAACGACCACCTGAACCTGCTCGACTACCTGCTGGCCCGCCTGGCCGAACACGGCATCAAGGCGATCCTAACCCCCATCGCCTGGTGGCCGGCGGGATACCCCGAGCCCGACCCCGGCACGGACGGGCTCTCCGACGGATACGACAAGGGTGAGATGACTGTCAGCCTGGAAGCCCGCCGGGCTCAGGAGAACTATCTGGGGCAGTTCGTCACCCACACGAACCGCTACACGGGGCTCACCTACGCCGAAGATCCGAACCTGCTGGCCATCGAGATCTTCAACGAGCCCAGCCACCCCGCGGGACCGGAAGAGACGACGCGCTACATCGATGCGATGGCAAGCGCGCTGCGCGAGGCGGGCTTCCGCAAGCCCATCTTCTACAACATCAGTCAGAATTATCGGGACGAGCATGGCCGCGCCGTCTGCGCGGCCCGGATCGACGGCGTGAGTCACCAGTGGTACCCGACCGGCCTCGTGCGGAACAGCGCCATCGGCGGCAACATGCTGCCCAACGTCGACCGCTACACGATTCCCTACGACGATTTTGCCGAGTGCCGGGACAAGGCGCGCATGGTTTACGAGTTCGACGCTGCCGACGTCGCCGGTTCCTACATGTATCCCGCGATGGCCCGCAGCTTCCGGAGGGCGGGTTTCCAGTGGGCCACGCAG
>JABDII010000411.1 GCA_013003805.1 Gemmatimonadales bacterium | reverse complement strand
CCCACCTCTCAGTAATCCGACTCCCCCCTTGAGGTTAGAGCGGGCCAGTCCGACCCGGCTGGTTCTCGCCGAAGGCGGACCTGTATAAATCTCAGATACAGTTGGCGCGAATCAAGGTCCTACGACGCCCCGAGCCACATGGGCTATCTCCTTCGACACCAAAGGATTACCACCGAGTGTCTCGCGAGGTTCGTACTGGCACGGAGCTTGACCTAAGGACCGATGCAGGAGATGGCCTGAGCGGGCCAGACGGCGCCAGCAATCTGGCGCTCCCGCCCGGCCAACGGAGAGTCGAGGTGGATTCATGAAAGCCCGTGCAGCAGTCATGCTTTCCGACTCCGACGAGGGAAAGTCGGTCGCCAGGGGTCTGGCCCGGCGCAGCTGCCCGGTCATGTGCTACAACCGCTTGGAAGATTTGGTCCGCGAGCAACCGCTGGGGTCGATCCCGGTCCTCATTTTCCACCTGCGCCAGCCACCCAAGGGCGTGCTGCTTGGAGTGATCGGACGGCTGGCCCTCGAGTTTCCCGCCATGCAGAAGGTGGCAATTGCAGAAACTCCACTCTCTCTGCTGGTCACGGAGTACTTGACTGCCTGCAAAGTGGATCTAATCTGGACGGAGCCGAAGGGGCAGGACCTCGATGCCTTGGCCTCCGTTGTGGATCGTATGCACGAGCGGTGGAACCGGTGTCTGACGGTCTGTTGACCTGGAACTACCGCCCCGCGGAAGGTGGTGAACCATGATGCGCAAGAACCGAGTGATGTTCGTCGATGACGAGGAAGGGGTCCGAGTAAGCTGGCAGCGGTTCCTTCAGGATCGCGGCCTCAAGGTGACGACCGCCCCCGACGGAGCCAGCGCCATCGCGGAACTCTCTCGTCACCCTGTTGACGTCGTGGTCTCTGACCTCCGCATGCCGGGGACCGACGGGCTGGAGCTTCTCAAGTGGCTCCACGCCCGGCAACCGGATACCCGCTTCATCCTGTTCACGGGCTACGGGGACATGCAGGTGGAGCGGCGCGCCCGGGAACTCGGTGCGAGTGACTACCTCGAGAAGCCCATCTCGCCCGATGTGCTGGCCCATGCGATCGATGTGGCCCTCGATCCGGGCCGACTCCATGCGGCCCTCCCGGTCGTGGACGTGAAGCCGGTCAGGGTCGTGCCTCGACCCGCGGTCGAACTCAAAGGGGCCGAGCGTGCCGAGCGGACTCCACTCCAGACCGTGGGACTCCTGGTTGCGGCACCGTTCCTCGGGCTGGCCTTCGTCGTCTTCCTGCCGGTGATCGGGCTGGGGGCGCTCGCGTGGATCGTGACCCGGCACATCAAGGGGGCTCTCTGGCCGGCACGCGCTTGACGCGGGACACCGCCGGGAACTGTCATGTTCCCCGGCGGTGAGCCCGGCCCAGCCTGCCGGCTGGAACGGTCCATCTCGAGCGCGAGGAGGAGCGCCCTCCGATCCGCTGGCAGCGCGATCGCCCGCCAGTGGCCGCGGGCGCTCCTCGCCGTTTCCATGGCCATCCATACGATGGCCCTCGACCCAGGGCCAGCCAACGCTCAGGCGCCCACCCAACAGGCCATTCAAGCCGAAGATCAGTACTGCGCCGATTGCCATGAGGTTCAGGAGCTCCGCGCCTCGGTACACGGTCCAACTCTGCCCTGTCTCTCGTGTCACGCTGACGATCGCCATCGTGACTTCCCTCAAGATTCGGTCGTCTCAGCCGGGAAGCGCTCCGCCATCTGCGCTGCATGTCACGAGGAGGTCCACCCGTCGCACCCGGCCGTCGGGGAGGAGCGACCGCTTTGCACCGACTGTCATCTCGCTCACCGGGATCCGCCGGTCGCTCAAGCGATCCCAACCCTGGCCCGTCGCTGCGGGTCCTGTCATGCCCAGGAGTTGGCTGACTTCGAGGCCGGAGGCCATGCGGCCGCCATCGCCGAGGATGCTCCGAACACCGACGTTCCCAATTGCATGACGTGCCATCCGAACCATGCAGCGCCGACCGACGTGCCTGTGAACGCTCGACTCGAAGCCACCGCACTGTGTGTCGACTGCCATTCCCGGGATCTCTTGATCCGCCGCTACGACTTGCCCGAGATGGCCGGGCAGACCTATGCGACGGACTTCCACGGCACCACACTCCAGTTCGAGTGGCGCCATCCATCGGGCGAAGACCAACCCGAGGTGCTGGTGTGCGCCGACTGCCACGGTGCCCACAACGTGGGGTGGCTCGACCCTGGCGAACTGGCTCGGGTGTGCCTCGACTGCCACGAGGAGGCCGACGAACGCATCGTCGGGGCGTGGCTGGGGCATGAGCCCGTGAGCCCGCGAAGTGGCGTTGCGGTTTGGGCGGTGCGGGTGATGTACTACGTCTTCATCCCCTTCGTCCTCGCCGGTCTCCTTCTGCATATCTTGCTCGACGTCCGGCACCAAATTCACCGGAAGGGGCTCCACCGGGCTGATGCGAGCACGGCAGTGCCCAAGGTCATGGTCACACGCTTCAGCCTGGTGGAACGGCTGGAGCACCTGCTCTCGATGGTGACCTTCACGCTGCTCGTGCTTACCGGCCTGCCGCAGAGCTATCCGGAATCATCCCTCGGGAATTGGTTTATCGCGCTCTGGGGCGGCATAGGATCCACCCGGGTGCTTCACCGAGTCGCCGGGGTACTCTTTGTGACCCTTCTGGTCATTCACGTGGGGCGGGCGGTGGTAGGGGCCTTCCGCCAGGGGCACGTACCGCAAATGTTCCCGCATAAGCAGGACTTTGCGGATGCGATGCAGACGGTGCGGCACTACCTCCGGAACAGCCCCCTTCCCAGGGTCGGGAAATTCGACTTCCGCGAGAAGTTCGAGTACTGGGGGCTGTTCCTCGGCGGCACCCTCATGTCGGTCACCGGGTTTGTCCTCCTCTTTCCCGAGAGCGCTTCCCAGGTCCTTCCGGGGCTTGTCCTCGCCGTGGCCAGGGTGATGCACGGATTGGAGGCGACGTTCGCCGTGCTCGTGGTGCTGCTGTGGCACTCCTACGGGGTGATTCTCCGGCCGGAGGTCTTCCCGCTCGACACCTCGATCTTCACGGGCAAGATCAGCCTGGAACGGTTGCGCGAAGAGCACGCGCTCGAGTACGAGCGGATCTTCGGTGCCACCGAGCCGGAAGTCGAGAGCGGCCCTGACCCTGAGGACCAGCCTCCCAACCGCGGATCGTCTGCCGACCCCTCGCATGGCTAGAGACCCGTGCCGGGGCTAGATTACAGGGACTATCGTGGGGTCGTGTGCGATGGTCGCGGCGGCTGTCATCTCATGAGGGCGGTTCGTCGAGGAAAGTCCGAGCTCCACCGGGTAGACTGCCAGGTAACCCCTGGGCGCCGAGAGGCGACGGTAAGGGCCACAGAGAACAGACCGCCCCTTTTGGGGTAAGGGTGAAACGGTGGGGTAAGAGCCCACCGCATCGCTGGCAACAGCGATGGCACGGTAACCCCCAGTCGGAGCAAGACCAAGTAAGCGGCGAGGTGTGACCCACACCATCCAGGGAGCCCTGGGAAGCCGCGGGTAGGTCGCTCGAGGTGGCCGGCGACGGCCATCCCAGATAGATGACCATCCGTCCGCACGCGGACGAACAGAACTCGGCTTACGACACGACCCCAGCACCTTCGCCCCGGATGTATCATCCGGGGCGAAGGTGCTTCTAACCACCCCTCCGGACGTGGGTTGTCAGCCCGGTAGCCCCGTCCCTAGGTTTCTCCCTCGATTCCAGAGCGAGCGCCCGAGACGACCAATGGCTGACCAAGATCGCTTAGGCAGAGAATGGGTCCCGTATCCCAAAGACTGGGAGAGCCAGGCCGAGCTCCGGGTGCTCCGCGCCAAGCCAGGTGAGTGGGACAAGCTGCCCACCTGGCGGGCAGACATGACGCGCAAAGGGTGGCAGCTGTTGCGAGTCCATAGCGACTCCAACGAGCTCGTGGCCATCTTCGGGAAGACTCGACGCGCGATCCCTTCGCGCAACCGAAAGGAATAGGGACCTGTGCCTCGTTTGTTGCCGACCAAGCTCTGGCAGGTTCTCGGTGCCGCGGCGACGGCCGTGGCGCTCAAGGGCTGCGCCACTGGCACCGGTAGCATGGCCGAGGGGCCGGTGCTTCGTGGGACGGAACCCGTCCAGGCTACGAGCGACTCGGTACCCACGGATTTCCGTTATGCGCCGGGGCCGGCAGGATCGTACCGCTACTATCGGCTCGACAGCATCGAGTATCGGTTTCCCGGCGCGTCGCAAGTACAGGTGTACGGCCGGACGGCCTACCTCACCGTTGGCATCGAACCCCGGGACAGTGCGTATCGCGTGGAGTTCCAGCTCGATTCCATCTTCCAAGACCCCGGTACGACTCATCAGCCAGCGTTAGACAGCCTGGGCCGCGTCCGATGGGTGGCTGAGATGGATCCAGCCGGAGGGTTGCGGAACTTCAGCGTGAGTCCAGCATCACCGTTCGGTGAGAATCTGAGCATCGAGCTGGCTCGTCGATTCTTCCCGGTCCAACCCGCTGGCGGGGTGCGAGCCGGGGTCGTGTGGACTGATTCAGCGGAGGTCACCGTTGGAGGGGTCTCGCTCAATCAAACCGAACGCAGCGTGACCCGCTCGGCCGCAACGATGACCGACGATTCCCTGGGTATCCGGATCGAAAGCTCGGCCGTGCTGGAACGGAGAGGGACCAGTACCCAAACGGGAGAAGTCATCGAGGCGGCAGGCAGTGGGGTCGATTCTACTGCGTTCTTCCTCGGCCCGGACGGGCTCTTTCTCGGGGGCGAGGGGAAGGAACAGCTGGACCTCTTGTTCACCATCCCGGCCGTCGGTCAAGACGTCCCGGTCCAACAGGTCAGTCACTACCGCATCGCCCGGATTCCCCTGCCCGCGGAGCGGTAGCGCCACTGTCTTGATTGATGATCCGGACTCCATACCAGAATCCCCGCCGGGCGGTTTCACCCCGGCGGGGATTCGTGCTCTTCCTGGTGCCTGAACGAACCAGGGCGCTAGTCCACGAGCCGTAAGGGCATCACCAGCGCAAGAAAAGCAGCGGGGTCATCCCAGCCCACCGGCTCACAGGTCGCGGCCCTCTCAGGAGCCTTATAGGTCATCCGCACTTCGTCGGTCGGGATGTACTTCAGGATCTCGAGGAAATACGCCGCGTTGAAGCCGATCTCCAGCGGGCTCCCGTCGTAGGTGATGGTGATCTCCTCCTGGGCCTCACCCAAATCTGGGGTTTGAACCGACAGTTTACAGCTTCCATTGGCAAACGCGAGACGGACGCGATGCGTCTGGTCACTGGCAACGATGCTCATGCGCCTGAGCGCCGCTGTGAGCGCCGCCTTGTCGGCAGTGGCAACCTTATCGTTCTCGCGCGGGATGACTTGCTCATAGTTGGGGTACGGCCCCTCAATGAGCCGGGTGAACACTTGGGTGTTGCTCGACCGAAACCCTAGGTGGTTCTCGGTCTTGGCAATCTCGACCTCGTCCTCAGGCTTGAACAGCCGGCGGATTTGTTCGAGCGCCTTGGGCGGCACAATGAGGTCTGCTTCTTCTCCACCACCCCCGGCGACAGGGATGTCCATCCGGGCCAGCCGATGGCCGTTCGTCGCCACCATACGCATACGCTCAGAACGCAGTTCCCACAGCACGCCATTTAAAATTGGGCGGCTTTCTTCGGTGCTCGCGGCGAACGCAACATGCGTAATGAGCTTGTGCAGGTCCTTCGCCGTGGCCTTCCATCCCCCCGTGAAATCCACGGCTGGGAAGGCCGGAAACTCTTCGCGGGGCAGCCCGAGGAGCTTGAACCTCGAGCGGCCACATTCGATGGTGACACGCTGTTCGCCAGCACTCGCGAGCTGAATGGAGGCGCTCGGAAGCTCGCGGACAATCTCCACCAGTTTGCGGGCGGGGAGCGTTATCGCTCCTTCATCCTCAACTGATGCCGCCACGCTCGTTGAAACCGCAATATCCAGATCGGTACCTGATAGGCGCAACCCGTCCGGGCCGGCTTCCAGGAGCACGTTGGATAAGACTGGGAGTGTCGTCTTTGCAGGCACGCTGGCAGCTACAGCAACCAACCCTTCTTGCAGCTGTTCACGCGTGATAGTGAGCTTCATGCCATTCCTCGAACGGGCTAAGAAAAGAAACGACTTCTAGTATAGAAATATCTAGTAGTAATAGTAGAGGGTCTGGAAATGTGGATGTGACTGGCAAGTGACATCCACGCTGCACCCTAGCTTCCTTTTGCTGTGTCGAGTGTCTGTTGGCGGTGGGGAGAATATGTGCCCAACGTCCTACATCTCCAGACAGCCAACACTCTGAACATTCTCCTAAACGGATTACTGAGCTAATAACTCCTGCCGAGCTTGCTCAACCCGCTCTCGGTAGTGGCGATCGCGGGACATGAGCTTGTGCACCTTGTCCACACTATGGATGACAGTGGAGTGGTCGCGTCCACCGAACGCGTGTCCGATCTCTACGAGCTGCATCTGAAGGAGTTCTCGTGCCAGGTACATCGCGACCTGACGAGGGACCGTCAATGTCTTGATCCGCGCCTTGGACCGCAGGCCTTCGGGGGTGACGCCCCAACGCCGAGCCACCACTTCCTGAACGCGTCCGATGGTCGGCATCGCTTGCAGCGGAGGCTCAGCCCCGTCTTCACTCTCCCGGATCTTGTCCGACAAGGCCTCCCGGGCCAAGTCTGTGGTGATCTCCCGATGCTTGAGTGAAGCGTAGAGGAGGAGCTTGATGATGCAGCCCTCCAATTCCCGCACATTGGACCGGACGTGCTCCGCAATGAACCGGAGTACATCATCCGGGATCGTGAGCTCGAGGTGATCTTGTTCTTGCTTCTTCCGGAGAATAGCGATCCGATGCTCGAGGTCCGGCTGCCCAATATCCGCGACCATACCCCATTCAAAGCGGCTCACCAAGCGGGCCTCGAGTCCGGGGATTTCCTTGGGAGGACGATCAGACGTGAGAACGATCTGCTTATTCCCTTCATAGAGGGCGTTGAAGGTGTGGAAGAACTCTTCCTGGGTCATCTCCTTGCCCTCCAGGAAGTGCACATCGTCTACCAGAAACAGATCTACCTCGCTGCGGTAGCGTCTTCGGAACTCCGGCATCGTCCGGCCGTGGATGCTCTCGATCACCTCATTGATGAACTGCTCGGCCCCGACATAGAGGATCCTGGTGGTGGGATCCCGCTTGGAGACCGAGTGGGCAATGGCCTGCATCAAGTGCGTCTTACCAAGCCCGGTCGAGCCGTAGATGAAGAGTGGGTTGTAGGTCTTTCCTGGGGCCTCGGCGACCGCGTGTGCGGCGGCGGCGGCGAGTTCGTTGGATTTGCCAATAACGAACGTGTCAAATGAGTATCGCTCGTTGAGCGGCTGAGCTTGAGAGTCGTCCCGCCCGCTGGCCAATCCTTCGGAGTCGGACAGCGGCGCCACGAAGAAGTCCATTTGGGGGCGTTTTTGGCGATCTTCCTGAACCCGGAACACCACAGCCGTCGTCCGGCCCAAGACAGGCTCGGCAAGCTTTGAGAGGATCTGGGCGTGTTTGGTTTCGTTCCATTCAACGGCGAACTGATCCGGCGCCCCTACGATGAGACGTCCCTCGTCGAGGGCAATCGCCTCGGTCGGCTCGAGCCACGTTCGGACGGCATGATCCGGAAGCTCCCCTTGAGCGGACTCAAGGATACGCTTCCATGCTTCTTGCGCGGTCAGCTGTAGCGACATTCAGACTAGCGGGGCGAGGAGTTGAACAAGGGCTGCCGATCTTACGGGCCGGATGTGGAAAAGTCAACCTTGACCCCTACCCCCTTGCAGAACTAGCTTTTGCGCCTCATTGGAGGCATCAGATTTATGAAACCGACGTATCGGCCGCGCAACCGGCGCCGGATCAACAAGCACGGGTTCCGGGCCCGAATGGCCACGCGCTGGGGCCGTGCCATCCTATCGCGACGCCGCAAAAAGGGCCGGAAACGGCTCGCCGTCTCGATCCCGTCGAAACACGGAGGCTCCTGACGCCTGGGCGGCGGCTCCCGCCATCCCGTCGGCTGTCTCGGGTCAGCGACATCCGGCGTACATTGAAGGAGGGCCGCCGCCATCGCGCGGAGCATCTCGAGATGATCTGGAACCCGAACTCCCTGGACCACTCCCGCATGGGACTCGTTGTCCCGAAGTACCGATCGACGGCCGTGGCGCGCAATCGATTGCGCCGCCGCCTCCGGGAGCTGTGGCGTACCGAAGTCCAGCCGGTCCAGGGGCCGAGCGACCTCGTCATTCGTGCTAGGCCGGCAGCCTACCAAGCCCCGTTCGCCACCCTTCGGGGCGAGCTCCTGGATTGGCGCGACGGCCTCACGGCCGGCTCCTAGGCGGAGATGCGTACCGTACTCGCGATCCCCCGCTTCGCAGCACTGATC
>JABDII010000410.1 GCA_013003805.1 Gemmatimonadales bacterium | reverse complement strand
CCGAGGATCCACAGATACCAGATGCCTCCAATCAACGCGAAGGGCAGGGCGAACATCACCATCAGCGATTCGGTAACGCCGCGGAAGCTCAGGTAGAGTAGGAGGAAGATGATGCCAAGCGTTACGGGGACGACGATGCGGAGCTTCTGCTTCACCCGCTGCATGAACTCGTACTGGCCACTCCAGAGCAGCGTGTAGCCTGGGGGAAGGGTCAGCTCCCGATCGACAGCATCCTGCGCTTCACGCACGTACCGTGCGACGTCTCCCTCTCCGATATCGACGAAGACCGTGGTCAGCGGAAAGGCGTTTTCCGTCTTGATCGCCATCGGGCCTTGGATGACGTTCACGCTGGCGACTTGTCCGAGCGGGATCTGGGCTCCTCCCATGGCGGGAATGATGACCTGTCGGAGCTTTTGGACTTCATCCCGGAGCTCTCTGGGGTAGCGTACATTCACGGCGTAGCGTTCTCGTCCTTCCACGGTGATCGCCGCCGTCATTCCGCCTATGGTGGCCAGAATTGCATCGTGGATATCCCCCGCATTGAGGCCGTATCGGCCAGCCTCAGCTCGCTCGATGTCGATATCGACGTAATACCCCGACACGCCGCGTTCAGCGAAGGCGCTCCGCGTTCCCGGAATCTGCTGCACGATCCGCTCGACTCGCTCGCCCAGCATTTGGAGAGTGTCGAGGTCCGGACCGAAGATCTTGATGCCAACCGGCGTCCGCACACCGGTGGCCAGCATATCGATCCGTCCCTTGATGGGCATGGTCCACGCGTTGGTGACACCAGGCATCTGCACGGCCCGATCCATCTCGCCGATCAGGCGTTCGTACGTCATGCCGGGACGCCACTCGTCCTTGGGCCGGAGGGTGATCGTGGTTTCATACATGTCGAGCGGGGCAGGGTCGGTCGCCGTCTCGGCACGCCCCGCCTTGCCCAAGACCGTCCGCACCTCGGGGAATGCGGCGAGCACGCTGTCCTGATATCGCAGGATGTCGAGCGCCTGGGCGATGGACACCCCTGGCACGGTGGTCGGCATGAAGAGTATCGAGCCTTCACGAAGCGGCGGCATGAACTCGCTACCCAGACGCCGCCACGGCAGGATGGTAGCGGCAATGAGAACCGTTGCCGCACCGATGACCACCCACGGACGCCGCACCACGAAGGCGATGATCGGTCGGTAGATGAAGCGCAGCATGCGGTTGAGCGGATTGCGGCCCTCGGAGCGGATAGGGCCGCGAATCAGGTAGCCCATGAGGACCGGAACCAGCGTGATGGACACGAGAGCCGCGCCGGCCATGGCGAACGTCTTGGTGAAGGCCAGCGGCTTGAAAAGCCGCCCTTCCTGGAGCTCGAGCGTAAACACCGGGAGGAAGCTGAACGTGATGATCAGGAGCGAGAAGAAGAGCGGCGGCCCCACTTGCGTCGCGCTTCGGAGCACGATCCCCCAGCGATCCTCGTCGCCTCCGGCCTGCTCGAGGTGCTTATGCATGTTCTCGATCATCACGATGGCTGCGTCTACCATCGCGCCAATCGCGATCGCGATACCCCCCAGGCTCATGATGTTCGCGTTGACCCCGATGGCCCGCATCACGATGAACGAGATGAGAATGCCGAGGGGAAGGGTCACGATGGCGACCAGCGCCGATCGGACGTGGAGCAGAAACAGGACAGCGACCGCCGCCACAATCAGAGACTCCTCCAGCAACTTGTCGCGGAGCGTCTCGATCGCCCGATGAATCAGGTCGCTTCGGTCGTAGGCCGTCCGAAGGCGGACCCCAGCTGGCAGCCCCGCTTCGACTTCGGCGAGGCGCTGTTTAACCGCTTCGATGGTGGTGAGCGCATCCGATCCGAACCGCATCACCACGATCCCGGCCACCACCTCACCCCTGCCATCGAGATCCGCTGCACCGCGGCGAGGAGCCGGCCCGATTTGGACGGTGGCGACGTCCGCCACGCGGATCGGGGTGCCATTGGGCGTCGCACCGAGGCTCACATTCTCAATGTCACCTACGCCATCCAGGTACCCCAGGCCACGGATCATGTATTCGCGACCACCCATCTCCAGCACCCGTGCACCGATGTCGATGTTATGGGCGCCGATCGCCTGAGCGACACGGGTGACGGGGATGTCGAAGGCCCGGAGACGTTCGGGATCCACATCCACCTGGTATTGCTTCACGAATCCGCCGAGGCTCGCCTGGTCGGTCAGTCCCCTTACGGGGGTGTGCTGGTAGCGGTTGTTGCATTCCTGTTTTTTTATTAGATAGGTCAGTTCTATAG
>JABDII010000366.1 GCA_013003805.1 Gemmatimonadales bacterium | reverse complement strand
GCTTCCGTCTCATAGCATCGTGGGCGCTGCTGTTCGCCCCTGCGAACGTCCCATCGCTACGGATGTCGGTCAGGAGGACATTGTCTTGTTGCAGAGCGTGATCGCTGTCTAACAAGCGGTTGCTGCTAGCGGGGAGGGCGGGTAGCTACATGAGCGCTCGCCTTGCAGTTCGCGCTCGCCGGGTACATGCTGCCGCGCAGCAGAACCGCGTAACCGTTAGCTGTCAGGAGACTGCCTCATGGGATTTCAAACAATCCTAACGTGCGCGGTGCTCGCGCTTGTCACGGCAGTCTTCACTCGTCCTTCTGCAGCGCAGGAAAGACCGGAACTAGGTGTCCGGTCATCCAACGCCCTTTGGCTGCACGACGCGGACAGGAATTGTTTCCCGCTGGATGTCCCGGGGCGCGAAACTGGAGAGCGGTAAAGGACGGATCCATGAAACTGTGGCTCTTATGGGTGCTGGCAAGCACGGTAGCGTTCGGCGTCGGCGGGCGTTTGGGCGTGGCATTGAGCCCGTCCAAGGATCTCATCGTGATCGCATACCTCGCCGTGACGGCCAGCCTTATCCTCGCTGGAGTGCTGCAATGGCTGGTGCTGCGCCGCCTGATCGCCGATACGGGCTGGTGGGTACTGGTGAGCGTCGGGGCTGTAGCCATAGTCGGCGTCCTCGTCTTCGGCCTGGGACTGATCAACAGGGATGTGGGCTGGGTCTTGGGCGTGGCCGTTGGCTGGATCGTGCTCGGTGCGCTCCAGTGGCTGGTGTTGCGCGAGCAGGTCGCCGGGGCAGGATGGTGGGTGCTAGCCAACACGCTGGGTTTGATCGTGGCCGTCCCCGTGGTCGGGTTCGTGACCTGGGCCATCGGCGCCCCGGCGGACAGCGCAATTGGCGGGTTCCTCCGCTGGCTCGCGTTCGGCGCCGCGTACGGAGTCGTTACGGGAACGACGCTTTCGTGGCTGCTGCGGCAGCGGCTCGAGTTGGCGATGCCGTAGTCGATTACAGAGTATTGAGTACTGATTTGCTCTTCCCCGGCCATCATTCAGTACTCAGTCCCTCGGGATGAGGTGCTGGCCAAGCTAGAGTAGTAGCCGTGCCAGCTAACAAGGGCATGCACCTGACGGGCTTCGCCCGCAGGTGATGCCCCGGCCGTTAGCGCGCATGCTTGAGAGAGCGGTCTCTTGCGATAAGTAATGCCAGGCTTCAGGCGAGATTCCGTCAGGCACTTATGCGATCCACGCATACCGTGAACAAGTGGCTTCGGCGCCTCATCGTCGGCGGCGGAATCCTGATCGCGGCGCTCGCCTTCCTCGTTCTGATTGCGAGTCTCGTCGTACGCCAAGTTGCCGTTCGCAGGGCAGAACGGGACTTTCCTCCGCCCGGCCGACTCGTCGAGATCGATGGCCGGCTTTCGCACATCCACTGCACAGGAAGGGGCACCCCGACGATCCTCCTGGAATCGGGGCTGGACGACCGCGGGTCGTGGGGCTGGGACCACATACTTGACGAGTTGTCCCAGGTGTCACGGGTCTGCACCTACGACCGGGCAGGGATCATCTGGAGCGAGCCTCGCGAGGGTCCGCGAGACGCCGAGCGGATCGCCGGTGAGCTACACGCCATTCTCGCCTCCGCATCGGAGGCTCCACCGTACGTGATGGTCGGGCACTCGCTGGGGGGACTGCTAGTGCGGGTCTACGACAGGCGGTATCCGGGGGAAGCCGTCGGGTTTGTCTTTGTCGACGCATCGCATCCGGAGCAGGACCGCCGGTTTCCTGCGGACGTCCGACGGCTAATCGAGCGGCGCAAGTCGGAACCCGACCGGCGCTGGCTGTTCAGGATCCTGGCCCCGTACCGGATCTTCGCCCCCGAGCGCCCAACCGCGAGGACCGCGTACTGGTGGCGGAGCTTTCCCGAGGGCGTCCTGGGGGAGGGTCGCGCGATCGACGCGATGTCCGAGCAGGCTGCTCGGACAGGCCCGCTGGGGGATCACCCGGTGGTGGTTCTTACCGCCGGCGTGCCCCTGCCAATGCCCGGCCTTTCCGTCGAGGGGAACGCTGCCATGCGGCGCACCTGGCTGGAGCTCCACGGGGAGTTGGCCGATCTTTCCACGAATTCAGACCACCGGATCGTCGAAGGCGCTGGGCACTATGTTCACTGGGATCGGCCGGACGCGGTGGTCGCTGCGATACGGGACGTGGTGAGGGCCGTGCGGGAACCAGGGCCGCTCCAGAGCGGAGCAGCCGAGGATGGGCGTTAAACTGATCCGTATTCCTCCTGCTAGCTGCGATTCGTGGTCGTGCAAGCGCGCTAACACGCGCATGAAGCTGCCATGCGCGGTAGGAGTAGTTGATATGAGCGCATGGAAGGACCATTGATAACTAGAGATTGACTTGCAGCTGGTGAGTCAGCG
>JABDII010000328.1 GCA_013003805.1 Gemmatimonadales bacterium | reverse complement strand
GATTTCTTCCGGCTCGAGCCGCTGGTGGATCTGTGCGCTTCCCTCGCCGCTACCGGCGGCACACTCCATCTCGTAGGCCTGCTCGGGCCGGGCGGCGTCCATGCGATCGATCATCATCTGCTCGCATGCGTGGACCTCGGCGTACGGATGGACGTCCAACGAATTGCCGTCCATAGGTTCTTGGATGGCAGAGACACCCCCCCGAAGTCGGCCGCAGCGGTAGTCGCCACGCTGAAGGCTGACTTGGAGCGGATCGGGGGATCCAGGGCCGCGATTGCCACCCTCACCGGCCGCTATTATGGAATGGATCGGGATCGCCGATGGGATCGCACCGAGCGGGCCTACGCCGCACTGGTGCGGGGAGTGGGCATACCAGCTGTCGATCCAGTCCAGGCCGTGCGTGATGCCTACGAGCGTGGCGAGACCGACGAGTTCATTCAGCCCATTGTGCTCTTGGACGGAGCGCATCCCGTCTCGACCATGGCGGACGGAGACGGTGTCTTGTGCTTCAACTATCGAAGCGACCGGATGCGCCAGATTCTTCGCGCCCTGGCCGTCCCAAAATTCGAGGCGTTTGATGTGTCCGACCGGCCGCCGCTCGCTGTAGTGACCATGACGCAGTACGACCAGACCTTTCCGTTCCCCCAGGCGTTTCCGCCGATCACGCTGTCTCGCATCGTCGGAAACGTCTTGGGCGACAGCGGCCGCACCCAATTCCGCACGGCGGAGACGGAGAAGTACCCTCACGTGACCTACTTCTTCAACGGCGGGCATGAGCCTCCTATGCTGTGCGAGGAACGATGCCTGGTTCCGTCACCCAAGGTGGCCACCTATGACCTTGCCCCCGAAATGAGTGCGCTCGGCGTGACCGACCAGCTCTGTCGCGCCATCGAGGCTCGCGATCACGACTTCATTTTGTGCAATTACGCCAATCCCGACATGGTCGGTCACACCGGCGTTGTCCCGGCGATCGTGAAGGCCGTAGAGACCGTCGACCAGTGCATCGGTCGGGCGCTCGAAAGTGCGGAACGAGTGGGAGCACCTGTGCTCATCACCGCCGACCACGGCAACTGCGAATTGATGGTCGATCCGGAGTCGGGGGTGCCGCATACCGCTCATACGACCAATCCTGTCCCGCTCGTCGCGGTGCGCGCGGATACCACCACCCTCCGAAGCGGAGGATCACTCCGCGACGTCGGACCCACCGTCCTCCGGCTGCTGGGCATTGACCCACCACCGGAAATGACCGGCCGGGATCTCCGGGAGCCCTGACCACATGCGCCACATACCCTCGCTTCTCGTTGCCGCGTCACTGGCGGCTCCCGGTATCGCACACGCGCAGGCCGGACACGACCCCAGCCGGTCTCCCTTTCGTGACATCATCCACGGACACTCGGTCGTTGCCTCGGCTGGGATATTCGGTGGAAGTGGAGGAGACCTCGAACTGGGGCCGCATGACGGCACGGTCTTCGGCCTGCGGTACGACATTCGGGTGAGCGGCGCCATTCAATTCGGCTTCTCGATAGCCAACGGGACCCTGGAGCGCATGATCCAAGATCCCGATGACAGTGTGGCGACACGCACCGGCGGACCGGTTGACCAGTCCGTCACCTTTGCGGAGCTGGCGCTTCAGTTCAACCTGACAGGAGGCAAGACCTGGCGGCGTTTCGCGCCGTACATCGGCGGGGGCGCCGGCTTCGCCCTCAGCAGTAGCGTGCCGCAGGACACGACCGAGTACAAGTTCGGCAATAAGTTCTTCTTCGTTCCGCACGTGGGCGTTCGCTACTTCATTACCAACCGGGTGCACTTACGAGCTGAGGCCCGGACTCTCTTCTGGAAGCTGACCTACCCGGACTCCTTCGCCGATGAACCAGCGGAGGAGCCGGGCGGCGTCGGGGACTCCAACGCCCTCCGACCCGACGCGAAGCTCGACGAGTGGACCAGTAGCACCTGGTTGACGATCGGGCTCGGCTTCACATTCTCCCTCTAGACATGCCCGTATCGCTTACCCGGACGGTCGAGTTTACCGCGACCCACAGGTACTTCCGGCCCGACTGGACGGCGGAGCAAAACGAACAGGCCTTTGGGCCCCTCGGGGCTGAGCCCGGGCACAGTCACGTGTATCGCTGCTCCATCACGGTAGCGGGACCAATCGACTCCCGATCCGCCACGATCATGGACCTGACCGAACTCGACCGGATCATCGATGAAGAGATCACATCGCCGCTCCACCAGCGACACCTCAATCTCGATGTGGCTGAGTTCGCCTACGGGAAGACGCTGCCGACATGTGAAGCAGTGGCTCAACTTCTCTACCGCCGCATCGCGGCGCGGTTGCCCGAGCCGGTGACGCTCGAGCGAATCCGCGTTGCGGAAGACGCATCCCTCCATGCCGACTACACCGGACCAGCCTGAGATCCGCCAACCGCCGAAGCGCGGTGGGCGGATGGGCCCGGACGCGGTGGTCGAGGAAGTGTCGGTGTGGCTCGAGATCAACCGGGTTCCGGTGGTCACGTGGATGTGCACGCCCGAGCTCTTGGAGGAACTGGCAATCGGATGGCTCCACGGGGAAGGATTCATTGACTCGCTCGATCAAGTCAGGCTCCGCCCCTGTGCCACGGACCTCGGATTCTGGGCCGAGATACCTGACGAGCGAGTTGCTCGAGTGGACAACGAGGGTCGCCAGCGGGTGCTGGCATCGGGTTGCGGCGCGGTCGCGACGTATCTCGCGGATCCGACCACGGTAGAGCCGGGAGAGGTTCGGGGAGATGCGCCACCCACCGAGCGTTTCCGGGAGCTCTTCAAGGGCCTCTTCGCCCTTGGAGCGCGGTATCGCGAAACGGGAGGGATTCACGCCGCCGCCCTGACGGACGGCGAGAAGCTGCTCTCGCACGCCGAGGATATCGGAAGGCACAACGCGGTCGACAAGGTCGTGGGCACGGCCCTTCTTGCCGGGCGGGGTATCCAGGGTCTCGGTCTTTTGGTAACGGGACGCATCTCGGCCGAGCTGGCCTATAAGGCGTCGCGGGCCGGGTTGGTGTATGTGGCCACCCCGTCCGTCCCCTCGACCCTGGCCGTCGAGATTGCCCGGCGGGCCGGGATGAGGCTGGTCGGCCGGGCCGTGAGTGGCCGACCTCAGTTGCATGGCGCCGACGAAGACCCATAACGTTCGGCCCGGTGGATCCCGCCTCTTGGGTGTTTCGCACCGCAAGGAGGATGGCGGTCGTCGGCCTGAGCCCCAAGCCCTGGCGCCCGAGCCACGGCGTGGCCAGGTATCTTCAAGCGGCGGGGTATGAGGTCGT
>JABDII010000542.1 GCA_013003805.1 Gemmatimonadales bacterium | reverse complement strand
GACGCAGGCGGTGTAGGCCTTCAGGTTTTCCTTCGCCGCAGCTGGCAACGGTGCCGAGGCCACGACATCGGCCACCGCCAACCGCCCGCCGGAACGGAGCACGCGGAACGCCTCGCTGAAGACCTGCTCCTTCTCGGGTGACAGGTTGATCACACAGTTCGACATGATGACGTCGGCCGTGTTATCAGCCACTGGGACGTGCTCGATCTCGCCCAAGCGGAAGCTCACGTTGGCTGCACCCGCCTTTCGCGCGTTCGCGCGCGCCTTGGTGATCATCTGTGGCGTCATGTCGACGCCGATGACCGAGCCTGAGTCGCCCACCTTCCGGGCGGCGAGGAAACAGTCGAACCCCGCGCCCGACCCGAGGTCGACCACCGTCTCGCCGGGCTCGAGCGAGGCGATCGCGTGCGGGTTGCCGCACCCTAGGCCCAGGTTGGCACCCTCCGGCGCATCGCCTAGATCGGTGTCGGCGTATCCCATGGCGGTGGCGAGTTGCGTCGGCCCATCGGTTTCGGAGCCGCAGCCGCACCCGCAGCCCGACTGGTCGTTGGCGGCAATCCGGCCGTAGCTATCTCTCACGGCGATTCGGATCTCATCCGGTGAAGCGTGCTTCATCTCGATGCTCTCCTTGTTGCTTTGCTCATGGGTTGGGCCAGGAATCCTGAGAAGAACTTGCCTAGCTGCCGGAGCACGTCGGGTTCGACCCAGCAGCGGATCTCGCGGCCACAGCGCTCCGTCGCGATGAGCCCGGCGCGGGTCAGTTCTTTCAGGTGGTGCGACACGGTGGGCTGCGCGATGTCCAGCTCGGCCGCCAACTCTCCCACGCAGCGGCGCATGGCCTCATCCCCAGTGCACGACGTGCCCGGGGCACAGCAGGTGGCCAGCTGGAGGAAGATCTGAAGGCGGTGCGGCTGTCCCAGCGCCTTGAACGTGTCGGCGAGCTGGGCGTGATCGATAGTTTGATAGTTCGACATACATCAATGTATCAACGCGATCCTCGTCTGTCAACTGCTGCTTCCCTTCCCTTGCTATGAGATCTCTAAAAGGCGCGATACCGTGGTGGTGCCATGCCGTGAGCCCGGAAGTAGGGCACCAGCTGGCCCCGGGTCCAGTAGCCGTGCTCGAGCGCCTGGAGATAAACCCGCCACTTCTCCATCTGCTGCCCGAACAATGTGGTTTCGGTCTCGAATTCCTCGGCCGGAAGCTCGCGGAGGCTCTGCATTACCCAATCGTAGGCAGTGGTGACGGCCTCGACCAGGGCCTCCTGGTCGTTCAGGTACACCTCCGGGTCCCCGAAGGTCGGGGTGGACACACCCAAGATCCCCCGCGCCACGAACAGCGCGTTGTCGACCGCCGCATGCTCTACCTGCTCCGCGAAATCACGGACTTCCGACGTTGGTGCCCAGCGAAGCGCGGAGTCGGGAATCGCCCGGGCGAAGTCGATGTCCATGGCCTTGCCCTGCTCGAACCCCTGGAGTAGCAGCGCGCGGATGGTCTCCACCTCGATGGTCGGACCCGATCCGCCGGCACCCTGTGCCACGGTCGCCTCCGGCGTGGTGATGCCCATGACCACACCCAATGCAGCTATCGCAATTCGAATTCGCATATCTAAGCTCCCTTTCGTCCACCGGACCGCTTGGAAGATTGGGCCGAGGGATCTCTCCCTTGGCCAGTGACCATTGCGAACGATAGACCCGGGTTTCCCGTTCGGCCAGAGCATCGCTTCGCCGGCAGGGTCAGCAGGTGGTCTTCGGCCCGTCAGATGGCCTTGACGCTCCCTTGACCCGGGGGTCCCAGACTAGCGAAGCGGCCCATGCTCGGAGCTGGATCAGCACTTCATGGGAGATTCACAGTGTCTTGGGCGGTACAGTGGTAGAGAGAACATGGAAACTGGGTGACGGTGGATGTGCCCGGAGGCGTGGTACGGAATGTTCGAGCTCTCGAAGTGGTACTGCGATTGTGTGAGCGATGAGGGTGCCGCGTTCATCGGGTATTGGGCTCGATTGCGCTGGGGACCGCTCGTGCTCCCCTATGCGGCCTCGCTTCAGAAGGCCCCCGCGGAAGCCCCTCGCGAGCGGTCCTCATTGCTACCCGGTCCCGCCCCGGTTATGCGAGAACGAGTGCTTCGCTGGAACTCGAAGCGCCTGGGTATCCGCGGAGTATGGAATGCTCGGCTACCGAGTTGTGGCCGCGCACTCCTCGAGGCACCCGGGGGCGCCATCGCCTGGGATTGCCACGTTCCGAGTGCGGAGTCTTGCATCGATCTCGCGAATGGAACACGCATGTCGGGGCTGGGGTACGCCGAACACCTCACGTTGTCGATTCGACCGTGGCAGCTTCCCTTCGACGAACTCCGGTGGGGGCGATTCCTCTCCGAAGATGACGCGGTGACCTGGATCGAATGGAGCGGGCGGCAGATGCGTCGCTGGGTCTTTCATAATGGGAGGGCACTCGGCGTCGCTCGCATCAGTGAAGGCCTGATCGAATTGCCGGACGATCACGGGACACTCGAGTTTGCAGATCCCATGGTGCTCCGGGAGGGACGACTGCTGTCCGGGGCGCTCCGCGCGATGCCTGCGGCATCCCTCCTTCTCAGGGGTGGGCTCCGGCACGCGCACGAGACCAAGTGGCTCTCGCGCGGGACGTTCACGACACCGACACGCACGAGCTCGGGGTGGACGATCCACGAGGTCGTGCGATTGAGACCGGGTGGGCCATGGTAGGGAAGCTCCTCTACGGGATCGTGTTTGTAGTGCTGGCCCCGGCCCTGCTGGTGTGGTGGGCCGTGGCGACCGCCCGAACGGTGCCCCTCCCGACGGTGCCGTATCCGTGGGCCGGGCTTCCCATCGTCGGGTTCGGGCTGGGGCTGATCGCGGCGGGCATGGGTGCACTCATGGTGTACGGTCGCGGCCTTCCGATGAATCCCTACCCTCCCCCGGTGTACGTGATCCGTGGGATTTATCGGTTCACGCCGCACCCCATCTATGTCGGTTTCGTCCTGTGCTGCTTCGGGGCGTCCGTCGCGCTCGAGTCGGCGAGCGGTTTTTGGCTGGTCTCCCCGGTAGTGGCGCTGGCACTGACGGCCCTGGTGCTGGGTTACGAACGGCATGATCTCATTCGCCGCTTTGGGACCGAGGCCTTCCGCCCACCCCTCGTCTCGCTCGCGCCGGACCGACTGCGCACACCCACGTCGTGGCAGCGCGCCTCGGTGTACCTGCTCGTGTTCCTGCCCTGGGCGGCTGCGTTCGAGGCGGTGTTCGTATTGGGCATCCCCCGAGATGGGATCGTCGGC
>JABDII010000294.1 GCA_013003805.1 Gemmatimonadales bacterium | reverse complement strand
ACGTGCGGGTCGCCGGCGCCGAGGTACGTCGCTACAACGCTATTCTACCCAAGCGATTGGATGAGACGGCCATGAAGTGGGATGGAGAATGGCAGATCACAATTGAGGTATTCCGCGATCTCGGCATTGCGTTCGCCGCCGTCTTGGTCTTGATCTATGTCCTGGTTGTTGGGTGGTTCCAGTCGTTCAAGATCCCGCTGGTCATTATGGCCCCGATTCCGTTGACCCTGGTGGGCATTCTCCCGGGTCACGCCATCACCGGAGCCTTCTTCACCGCCACGTCGATGATTGGCATGATTGCTCTGGCGGGAATCATCGTGCGGAACTCCATCCTGTTGGTGGATTTCGTACAGTTGGCCGAGGCACGTGGACGTCCTTTGGCTGAGGCGGTGATCGAGGCCGGCGCCGTGCGGTTTCGACCGATCGCTCTCACCGCCGCCGCCGTCGTGGTCGGCGGCCTCGTGATGGTGCTCGATCCCATCTTCCAAGGCCTCGCCGTTGCGCTGATCAGCGGCGCCATCGTCGCGACCCTGCTCACGATGGTTGTCGTGCCGCTGCTTTATTGGGAGCTTCGCCGGCGAGAAGGAGACCACGCCTGATGCACCGGTTGTTTTTCATCACCTACTCCGGGACCCATCCGAGTCTCGTGACGGATGTCCTGAAAGAAAAGCACGTGACCGGATACACCTGTGTTCAAGAAGCGTGCGGAGAGGGCGTGAGCGGGCCGCGCCAAGGCTCGCGAGCGTTCCCCGGTCAAACCGCGCTGTTCTTTTCCGTGGTGCCAGCGGATCGGTATGAGGATCTCGTACGAGCGCTCAAGGCTCAGGCTCGAAGCATGCCGGATGGTGAGCGATTGCACGTCTCGACTCTTGGCGTCGAGGAATTCTTCTAGAAGGGCGGGCTCCGCCTGGGCGTCCCTGTGGGACCGGTCAGCGCTCCGGGTTCAACCGAGCGCGTCGCGCGTCGAGGTCCTGTTGGATGCCGTCACAGACCAGGTCGCACATCTCAAACACCATGGGGTCGGCGATCCGGTAGTAGATAGTGGTGCCATCTTTCTCCCGGTCGACGAACCCCTGCTTGTAGAGCAACTGGAGGTGCTTCGAGACATTGGCTTGGCTGGTCCCGGTGAGGCCGACCAGCTCGCCGACCGATCGAGCGCGTGGCCTCAAAGCGTTGAGCAACCTGAGACGCATCGGCTCGGCCAGCGCGCGGAACCGCTCGGCCACCAGGTCGGCCGTGTCCTCGGTGAACTGCACTCCCGATTGACGGCTCTTTCGTTTTACAACCATATAGTAATATAATCAATGTCTTTCCCGGCGCGAATGGTGGGCGTGCGGCGGAGATGTACCTTTGGAGCTTCATCGAAAATGTAGGTTGGCCGGGACCTCGATATCTCCGATGCAGCGACGCTCGAGAGACTCTGACCTCAGGGTACGAACCACTAACGACCGACTACGAACTCCCGACTCATGCTTCTCCAGCGGTTCTACGACGACAACCTCGCCCAGGCGAGCTACCTGATCGGCTGCGCGGCCACCGGTGAGGCAATCATCGTCGATCCCAACCGGGACATCGATCAATATGTCCAAGCAGCAGAGGTCGAAGGGCTCCGCGTGAGCGCGGTGGCGGAAACTCATATCCATGCGGACTTCGTGTCGGGCTCACGGGAGCTGGCGGGACGCGTCGGCGCGCGGTTGTACCTCTCTAAAGAGGGTGGCGACGAGTGGCAGTATGCGTTCGCCCGAGATTCCGGCGCGACCCTCGTCGGCCACGGCGATCATTTCATGGTTGGCAACATCCGGTTCGATGTGCTCCACACGCCGGGGCACACGCCGGAGCACATTTGTTTCATGGTTACGGACACGGCCGGGGCCACGGGTCCCATGGGTGTGCTCACGGGGGACTTCGTGTTTGTCGGCGATGTGGGGCGGCCCGACTTGTTGGAAAGGGCGGCGAATGTCGCGGGGGCCACTGAGGGTGCCGCCCGAGCACTCTTCCGGAGCCTCCAAGAAGTCAAGACGCAGCCGGATCACCTCCAAATCTGGCCGGCGCACGGAGCTGGCTCGGCGTGCGGCAAGGGAATGAGCGCGGTCCCGCAGTCGACTGTTGGTTACGAGCGACTTTTCAATTGGGCGTTTGAACCGACCGATGAGGATGCCTTCGTCGCGATGGTTCAGGCCGACCAACCCGAGCCGCCCAAGTAC
>JABDII010000247.1 GCA_013003805.1 Gemmatimonadales bacterium | reverse complement strand
CTCCTGTGGGTCCCTGGGCCCGTGGATCTCTCGAGCGAGAGAGACTCAGACTGCCCCGGGGTTTTGCCGGTACGTTTCTATGCGACGCCATGCTGGGAGCCGTGAGGTCTCTGCGGAAAGCCTCTCGGTGGCCGGATTCTCCGTTCGCGGAGGTCCGTTCCCGTCGAGGCTACCTCGGTCAGCTGTCCAACGGGACTCTCCTTCGCTCAACACTCGTCTCCAACCACTTGGCTATCGAGGGTAACTGAGTCTCATTGGCCGTCATTTCCCTGGTGGCACTTGTGATCCTGCTGATGGGCTGGGTTGGCTATCCAATCATCACCAGTCTACTGGCAACGTGGCGCCCGGAGCCTGGAGGTGGGCCGGATGCTGCCACACCGGAGGTGTCTGTTGTGATCGCCACGCGGGATGATCCTGTGGTGGTCGCTCGACGGGTTGCGAACATTCAAGAGACGAAATATCTGTGCGAACATCTCGTTATCATCGTGGCAGTCGACGCGCGTTCAGCATGGCCATCTGAGGAGTATCGTATGGCGATGCATGGGAGCGCCGCGGTGGTGGATGGGGACGCTCCGGGAGGCAAGGCGAGCACCCTGAACGCTGGGGTCCGAGCCGCGAGCGGAGAGCTCGTCGTGTTTGCCGACTCGCGTCAGATCTTTGCCCCCGATACGATTCCTCTGCTAGTGCAGTATTTGGGAGATAGTCGCTTTGGGGCGGTTTCGGGGACCCTTGCTCTGGTTCCCGAGCACTACGGCGGAACAGTCCTTGGCCTCTGGTGGCAGTTTGAGCTCTTCCTGCGGCGTTCGGAAGCGGCCATCCATAGCCTCGTGGGTGTAACCGGCGCGGTCTACTGCATTCGACGCTCCCTCTGGACGTCACTGCCCTGGAACCTGATTTGCGACGATCTGTTTGTACCGCTCCATTTGGCTATGAATGGACATCGTGTCGGCCATTGCGAAGCCGCACAAGCCTTCGATCCGAGACGATTGAATCGGACCGAGGAATTCCGACGGCGGGTCCGGACGCTTACAGGAATCCTGCAACTGTGTGCCTGGCGTCCAGCTGTCCTATTGCCGTGGAGGAATCCCGTGTGGGTGCAGTTCGCGTGTCACAAGCTACTGCGTGTTGCGACGCCGTATCTGGTCCTCCTTGTCGCCATCGGGCTCATCCCCTGGTTGGTCCGTACGTCCGGGACGTGGCTTGCCGGGACGATTGCGGTACTGGTCATGGTCACCCTTGTCCTGGCGATCACTCGCCCATCGATGGCAAGGAAGCTTGGTTCGCAGTTGATTTGGGCTGCGCGCCTTCACGCGGCTCCGGTGAAGGCGAGTCTCAACGCGCTACGCGGGCGTTGGGACGTGTGGTAGCCGTGATCGGATTGACTTCTCGTCTGGAAGGAGGTGAACCCTGGACTCGCCTGGATCGAAGGTAGAGTTGGCTCAGCATGAGGGAGATTCCCCGATGCGACAGCGCGGCGTCCGCGCTGCACTCCAGCCAGAACCTGACCCTTTCAGGGGCTCACGGCGGCCCACCGTCACGGGTGTCGAGGGTCCAGCGATCGATAGGACTGCCAATGACCGGACTCACGATGTAGCGCAGGCAACCCAGCAAATCCCTGAATGTCGGGAGAACAAGTGACGGGAGAAGACTCGCTCGACACCGCCCACTCACGCCCCCTTCGGGTAGGCATTCTGGTTGACACGTTCGCCCAACCGCGATGGGCTTTGTCCGTTTTGCAGGACATCCGATTGTCTCCGTACGCAGACCTCGTCGCAACAATCCGGAATGCAACCCCGCCACCTTCACTTTCGCTCAGTCAACGCCTCGCCCGCAAGTGGCGCTCATTCTTGTACGGTTGGTATACGGCCTGGGACGACAGGAAATACGCTACACCGGAGGATCCCTTGGTCATGTGTGATGCCAAGCGGCTTCTCGGTACGGTAACGGTAATCGATGCAGTTCCTCGCATGACCCTCCACACCGATCGCTTTGAGGACGACGACATCCGCCGCATCCGGGAGCTGGATTTGGACGTCATCCTGCGCTTTGGATTTCGTCTATTGCGTGGGGCAATTCTCGGATGTGCGCGTTACGGGGTATGGTCGTATCATCATGGCGACAACCGGCAATATCGAGGAGGGCCTCCATGCTTTTGGGAAGTTGCCGAAGGCAACACCGTCTCAGGGAGCATGCTGCAGGTCATTACCGAGGAGTTGGATGCTGGGCAAGTTCTCTATCGCTCCTATGGTCGAACGGATCCTCACTCGGTTCGAAAGACTCGGCAGGAGTGTTATGGAACTGCGCAGCAATTCGTCCTTCGGAAGCTCCAGGATGTATACCTTCATGGTCGCGCTGGACTCGGCACGCATACCAACCTGCAACCTTCCTGGGTACCATATAGCAATCGTCTCTATGTCGCCCCAACCAACGGGGAGATGCTCCACTTCTTCTGGGTCCTGCTGCGGCGCCGAGTGGTCGCGAAGTCGAGGTCGATGTTCCAACCCACTCGCTGGATCCTGGCCTATCATTTTGATCGAACCTCCACTGCCCCTGTCGGGACGGAACTCGTGCCGCCGAGGAGCCGCGTGTTCCATCGGTTCAAGCCCATCATCCCGCCGCGCGGACAACTGTGGGCTGATCCGTTCCCGCTCCGTGTGGACGGGAAGTTCTACGTATTCTTTGAGAATTGGCGCGTCGGTGGGGGCAACGGCCATATCGCGGTTATGGAATGGAAGGGCGATGGTCAGTGGGGAAC
>JABDII010000218.1 GCA_013003805.1 Gemmatimonadales bacterium | reverse complement strand
TAGCCCACGGTAATACCACAGGTCACGCCACTGGCTGGGATAACGGCCACACCGCCCCAGTGATTCTTGTCGCCGTAGAGCAGGAAGAGTCGAGCGCCTCCCTCGAGCCGGGCGCGGAGGCTATCGGCAACGGTGGCATAGGACGCGTGGTCGGAGTAGTAGCCTTCCTGCGTCACCACCAGGTTCCGCAGCTCCCGACCGAGGGGAGGCATGTCGGATTGCGCCATTGGCGGATCCGGCAGTGCCGCCGGCGCTAGGGGGGCTCTATTCCCTGGCGGGCGAGCCAGGCGGTGCACCTGGATGGTCTCCTCGCCGAGGCTATCGTGGGCGACGCCGACGAGTGCATCTGTTCCGATCGAGAGGAGTTCCAACCCCGGAGGCAAGGTGACCTGGGCGAACGTCGAGTCGGCGCCTTGGTAGACCTCCCACTCTCGAGCGTTCTCCAGCCGACGCACCCAGGTGGCGCCCTGGGCGTCCTGTTTGGCGAGGAGCAGGTGCTCGAAGCTCGGATCCCTCGAGCGGGCCCGCGTCAGAATGTCGCGGGCGTGGTCGCGTTCCTGCCGAATGGTGGCATCCGATACCAGCGACCCACGATAGAGCCAGCTTGGGCTGGGAATTTCCGCGTTGTAGTCGGAGACGGTTCGCGCCAGCTCCAACTCGGGTGTGAGGAAGGTCCACCGCTTGCTGCCGCCGTCGTAGACGACAATGGTATCCCCTACGTCTTGGAACAGGTGAAGATCCCCCGAGTACTCACCGGGACCTTGCCCCTTCCGGCCGATGGTGCGGGAGAACCGGCCGAGCGAGTCCACCAGGAGTAACTCGTGGGCACCCGAGTTTGCGATGAGGAGGGAGCCGGCCGGCAACTGGTGTGCGGCGTAGATCCCGTTCAGTTCGTGACCTTCTGGGAGCCGATCGCTGGTGAGCATCAGGGTGGGTTGGGGATCGACTTGCCAGCTCGCTGCCGCGGCTGGTGTATCGTCGGCCGGTTGGCATGCCGGCAGCATCAAGGCCAGAGCCAGGAGGCAGCTGCCGTATTCCCGCGTGATTCGTGGCACGTGCGTTTCCTCAGTCGAGTGCACGCTCCTTAACAAATCGCCGCTGAGGTGCGGCGCCCTGGCGGCGTGCCTCACAAACCAACGCTACCTCTGAGCAACCACCGTCCCCAGCTCCAACGGCCTGTTAGGCAGATGGCAGTACGCATTAGGTCCTCGCACTGGATGCGCGTCGCACCCAGAGCAGAACGACCGTGCTCGTGAGCAAGCCTGCCGCAATAAACTCACGGAAGGACTCAACGCGAATTGGGCGCATCACTTCTGACCAACTCTGCCCGGACATCAGCATCTCGCCTGCCGGCACGACAGCCTGTCCGAGCAGTGCGCCGGCACCGATGAGCGCCAGCGCTGCGACGACTGGCCTGCGCGGCCAAGTGCGCGCCGCATACCAAGCCATGAGAGCGAACACGGGCACGGCCGACAGCCAATGATACGAGAGGTCGAAGCTGAGTCTGTGCGGGCCCGGGCGCGCTAGATGCCAGTCGATGTGGACCGCAGCGCCGATAAACCCTGCCAACAGCAACGCGCGGAGCAACAGGGCCATCCGTGTATGAGAGGGCGTCATCTGCCTAACGTCCAGCGCAGCGAGTTGTCAGGCGTCATTGCTACTCCTTCGAGGTGCGCCAGTTTGACCGGGAAAGTATCGTCACCACGCCATGATCCTTAACGCGATATATGGAGTAACGCTGAGCACCAATGTCGCATTTCGGTATTGCATGAAAACATTCATGTACGCTGCCTTCACCTCGTCGGTAGTGACGCCAAAGACTCTCTCGGCGAGCTTTCTGACTACGATACCACGCAACAGATGAGTCAATAGAATTCCAATGTTGATGGTGCTGCACCAACCAACAAAGGTAGCCACAGTTTCGATTGAGGTCATGATCTAGCACTCCCCTTTTCTCTCGACAGCCACACCGTGGTGTCTATCGACAGTCGATCCAGGAGCCCGAAATTCGGTATTCAGTGTTGATGACGCCTAACGCTGAGTCCAGCCGCCGCCGAAGGCGGTCGGCTGCAACGAGGGGTGAGACGTCATATACTCTACTGCGCTGGCAAGCGATATGTGAACTCGTAGAAGTGCTTGCCGTCTTCGATGTTGATCTTGAACTCGCCTTCCAGTCCGACCAAATCCTCAGTGCCTGAATCCGGAACTACGGTTACTACAAGGGATGGTGCGCCACGATTCATGGTGCCGGTGTGTTGCAGAACAAAGGTTCCTCGTTTTCCGTTTAGCACACCTGCTACCCGCTCAATTGCAACGTAGCCGGCAGACCCATTCGTACTCGTCATCGCGCTGAGCATTTGACCCAATGTGCTTGCGGTAAGGTCGCCGGAAATCTGCTTGTCGATGGACATTCGTCCAAGCTTGAACTCTGGGTCGGCGCCCTCAAACGCCAAAGGCTTCAAGGAGACGACGAATTCACCTCTTGCGGATTGAATCATGAGCTGTCCTTGTGTTTGTGAACGACATGGGGCAATCGAAAGCGACAACGCAATCTGAGCGAGGATAACAAAAGGGTAGTTTGTGGCGATCGGCGCTTGTTCATTCTGTTTGATGCGTCCGGTTCTGTACGTCGAACGTCTCGCGATTCTGCTGCGTGGGCTCGATGGACCCAAGTGAAGCGTGTCTACCCTCTAACCGACGTCAGTGGCAATCGCTTGTTAGATAGTGCGGTGGACGAGGCACGACCCTTCTCCAGTCTGCACCGGTTGATTGAACCGGCGGACGCGCCCTGACGATTCGCGCTTCTACTGCGGGGGCTTGAGCTGCACACTGCGCAAGGCGTGCCTACGACCCTACCCCTCACCTAGGCTGCGCGATTCGTCGCCAGACTTCAGCGCAGGCCTCGCTCTCCGGGCGAGCATGAGAGTCGCTGTGGCCGATCCGCCACCCAAGAGTACGAAGATCGTCCCGTTGGCTATCGCATCCGCGACGGACCACGCGTGCCAGGCGTTTAGGGCAAGAACCCCAAAGAGGAGAAGCCCGGCTCCAGCACCCAGCGCAGCGAAGCGGGGGAGCGAGAGCTTGTCGAACGTACGGCCGCGTGCGGTTATCGCCATAACGCCAGAGAAGGCCACACCGATCGGGAAGGCCCAGATTGAGCTTGCGACGACCATCCGGATCATCACGCGACCCGAATCGCCCCCAAGGAGCAGCCACGGGAGCACGGCAATGATCGAAGCGACCACGCCGACACCCGCGGAGAAGGTCAGTCCCATACCGATCATCCCGCGGATGACCCTCAGCCAACGGGGCATAAATAACCTCCATGTGCGGTTTCACTTTGCACCGCAAAGTATACTGACCGACGGAGCCGTGTCAACGATGGTCTGAGCGCCGCCACCGCGACATTCACATGCTTGTAGACAACGCCGTCGGCTTCGCGATCATCCATATGTGGGAGGTAGTCATCTGAGATCGCCACCAAGTAGCGATAGGATCTTAGTTCGATCGGTGCAAGTGAACCACTGCCATATGCGGCAGCTTGGGAGAGGGCCTCTTCGAATTTCTCCAATAGCCTGTCCTCGTTGCTCTTTTCCACTCCGTTAGGACTAGGCC
>JABDII010000199.1 GCA_013003805.1 Gemmatimonadales bacterium | reverse complement strand
TTCGGGACTGTCGAGGCGGTAGTGGGGAACGTTTGTGTCGAAGGCTTGCCTGGCGAGATCCCGAGTAGGTGCCGTGCGGTCGGCGTCATTGCCGCCGTAGTCGTGGTCGTCCCACACGTAGGCAACGGGGACATGTGCGAGCAGTGCGGCTTGAGCAGGTTGGGTGAGGGTCTCGTCGAAGGCCTCCGTGAAGTGGCCGGCAGTCTTCATGTGGTCTGCGTAGAAGAGGTCGCCGGGAACCAGGAACAGGTCGGGATCCATCTCGAGGATGGCTTCGTAAACCATCCCATTGGAACCCAGCCGGGCGCAGCTACCCGCGGCCACGGAGAAGCTCATGGGTCCGTCGACGAAGGTCGAGAACGACCCGATTCGCTCGGAGACTGTGCGCCCGTCGACGGCCAGCGAGTAGCTGTACTCGGTACCTGGTGTGAGGTTCTCCAGTTCGAACCTCCACACGTCGCCGGCTTCGCTACCCGCGTGCTCGGAGTGGGAACCAGCGGGGCCGGTGAGGGCCAGGGTTGCCGTAGCGGCCCCGTCGACGCGGGCAACAACGACTGCGTTGTTGGTAGTGACGCCGCCGGCCCAGTGCCAGACAACTGGAGTGTCCGGGAGATTGGGCAGGGTGGATTGCGGGTGGGCGGCGCCGTAGCCGTAGTTGTACATGGCTTGGGCCGCCATTGCGCCTGTGAACAGGATCATGAGCAGTGCGGTGATGAGGGTGACCACGGCGGCGTAGGTTCGGGTCCGCTGCCAGGCGACGAGGAAGGCCACCGCGGGAACTAGAAAGGCGAGGGCCGGGAGGAAGGCGACCAGCGGCTGGTGTTGCAGTGCGGCGAACACGCCGAGAGCGACCGAGCCGACCAGCATGATTGACCCGCCTGGACCCTCCCACCGCCATGCGGCGGCCACACCTAGGGCGATCAGGATCAAGGTGGCGATCTGGGCGTGCCGCTCCCAGGTCTCGAGGTCGGGCCCGTGGGGCATCCCCACGGTGATTGCGAGGGCAGCAAAGGTAACTAGCCCTGCTATCGACCAAATATGGGCGAGGCGGCGGGCCCAGTCCTCCACTGTGTCGGTGATGGCGACGGCGTGGAGCCCGTGGTGGTCGCCGGCCGTGTTGGTAAGGGCCATGGCTTCCCTCCGGTGTCACCGGGAGCCTCTCACTCCCCAACGTACGCCGGTTCACGTATTGGGGGTTAGGGACCTAAGTCCCGATCGAATTGGTCTCTGGCCCATCAGATTGCGGTATAGAGATTGCCCTATTGACCAGGCAAGTGGTCTTACTTGCGTGCTTCTCGGGGATCTCGGATCGTTCGAGGAGTCTTTCTGGGGCACCAGCGTGTCGTCGAGCGACCCGCACATTTGCCGCGGCGAAGGGCGAGATCCATCGGATCGACCTCCGGTCCGGCTGAGGCCGAACCCGAGGATTAGAGCGTGTCGCGGGCCAGCCGCTCCAGCAACCGCTGCCCGTCGAGCATCGCCACATAGGGCAGCACGTCGTCGACGTTGCGAAGTACGTACTCGGTGAGCTGCTCTCGCACCACCGAGTGCAGCTCCTCTTCGGTCCACGGCTTGGAGATGTAGTGGTCGAGATCGGCTTGGTTGATCGCCCGGATGGTGTCCTCGTGCCCGGCCTGTCCGGTCAGCAGCACCTTGCGTGCCGTTGCCGTGTCCGGATTGCTGTGGAGTTCGATCAGGAAGTCAGTGCCCTGCATCCCCGGCAGCCGATGGTCGGCGATGACCAACGCGGTCTCATCGCCAGCGGCCGCTACCTCTTCCACCACCTGGCGGGCGTCAGCTGCATCCTCCGCCATCTCCACGAGAAACGTCGGCTCGAATACCTCGAGATCGCGGACGACGGCATCACGCACCTCGTCCTCGTCCTCGATACACAGGATGACAAGACGGCTCATTCGATCTCTCCTGCTCTCGGCAGCACGACTCTGAAACAGGTCCGGCCCGGCTCCGATTCCACCATGATCGACCCATTGTGCCGCACCACTATGTCCTTGACGATCTGCAAACCCAAGCCGAGCCCGAACTCCACCCGACCTGCCTTGGTCGTGAACGCCGGCTCGAAGATTCTCTCGAGGTTCTCCTCAGGGATCCCGTGCCCATTGTCGGTGATACTGACTCGGACATCGCCACCAACTGTCCGGTCTACATCGATGAGCAACCGGGCACCGGCCTCGTCCATTGCCTGGATGGCATTCGTGATCAGGTTGGTCCACACCTGGTTCAGGTCGCCGGGGTAGCCGGTCACCTCCGGAATGTTGTCGGCGTAGTTCGTCTCGACCGCGACATGCCCGAGATCATGGCCAAGCAGCAGCAGTGTCTCCTCGATGCCGGTGCGGATATCGAACGCTTCGACGGCCTCATCGTTGCCACGGGCATAGGAACGGACCGATCCCA